>NZ_QUDI01000029.1:0-78328 GCF_003477465.1 Parabacteroides sp. AF48-14 | reverse complement strand
GCTTCAAAAATGATTTTTTGAGCTTTCGGAAAATTCCGACGTCTCAGAAAATGATTTTTTGCATTGTCGGGAAGTTCCGACATCTTCAAAAATGATTTTTTGGCTTTCGGAAAGTTCCGACGTCTCCAAAAATCATTTCCCGGCTTTTCGGAACTTTCCGAAAACTTTAAAAACTCAATTGGATATTGCCTCCGATCGTGAACGGCCGCCCTTTTTGTGCCAGCCGTTGCCGGCGCTTTCAAAATAGTAGGCCGCATAATCGGCATTGGTAATATTCTTCGCCCAGATTGCAAAGGTAATAAAATCTTTGGTAGCAGATACTTTCGCATTCAACAGTCCGTAATAAGATTGCGACACCTTGTTATCTTCTTTCCACAGGATGCGCCCTGTCCCGGTATAGCCGGCACTGACAGTGAAGCGGTCGATATGCGTGCAAGGATGTGGGATCGTGTAGTCGGCGCCTGCGGCAAACGTGTGGCGGGGCACCATCGGAAGGAAATTGCCGGCATAGTCGATGCCTTTCCTGTTGTCTTTATAATCCTTGAAGGTGGCATGCGTGAAGCCGTAGTTGACCTGCACCATCAGCCCGTTCACCGGGTTTCCTTGCAAGCTGACTTCTATGCCTTTGCTTTCGCTTCGCCCGGCATTGCGGAGGAATTGTCCGGTTTGCGTGGCGAGCATCTGATAAATCTGCTGGTTTTTCCAGTCGATCCAGAAGAAACAGAACTCGGCGTTGAGGCGGTTGTCGAGGAACGGGTGTTTGGCGCCCAACTCGTAGTTCCAACTCGTCTCGGGCTTGAAGCTGCGGTCCTCCTCTCGATCGAATGAGGTGTTGAAGCCGCCTGTTTTATAGCCTTTTGTCGCGGTGGCGTAGATCATTCCGGTGGATGGGAACATATATTGCAGGGCGATCTTTGGCGTCACTTGGCTGAACTTGAGCTTGCTGTCGAAGGCGTCCATCTGCTGGCTGCCACCGTCTGCTTCCTTATAGAAAAGGTAATCGTTGGAGGCGTGTTCGTAGTCGTAGCGGAGTCCGAAAGTGAGCGAGAGGCCGCGCGTCAGCAAATCATCTATCGTCGACTGGTGATAGAGGGCTACGCCGTATGTCGGCGTATTGTATAGTTTACGTGTCGTATAGTCTTTGGATAGATAATCGAGAATTACAGCGTTGTCGATGCCTTGCCAGAATCCGAAGGCGCCAAAAAGCCATTTATAGCGGCCGGTAGTGGTCGATTTGATGTTTAGTTCTTCGGAAACCATCTTCTGCTTCATATCCTGGCGGGCGAAATAGATGCTTCGGGGCGAGAAATCCTGGTCGATGCCCTGGTGGTCCGAGAGGTATTGGAAGGCGGTACGGCTGTTGATGCTGTAGCCCGCGCCTTGATAGTCGGCCGAAAATCCGGTGGTGGAGAGTGTCCGCTTGTAGAAGCTGTAATCGTTATAATTCACGTCGCCGGGGCGGTGTGTCACCGAGTCGCAGACGGCGTAGGGGTAGCCTCCCTGGTTCGAGCGGTCGAACGAACTCATCAGTCCGAGCGAGAGCCGCGTGTTGGGTTTCCATTCCAAGCGGATGCGGGCGGAACCGGCTTTCGAATCGTCCGCTTTCTTGTCGGTATAGAGGTTGGTGAAGTATCCGTCACTGTTAGTGTAATTGCCCGAGATGGCATACCCGAATTTCTCGCCGATTTTATTGTAATGGGAGAGAGAATAGTCGCGATAACCATAGGTCCCGTTGGAAAGCCACAGGTTTGTTCCTTCGTACTTCAAGGGCGATTTGGTGTAGACATTGATGATGCCGCCCATCGTGTTGCGCCCGTAGAGTGTTCCTTGCGGACCGCGCAACACTTCTATCCTGTCTACCTCGGCAAAATCGAAATCGAATGCTGATTTCTCGAAATAGGGGATTCCGTCGACGTAGAGGCCGACCGACGGAGAGTTGATCTTCGAACCGATCCCACGGATGTAGACGGGCGACGTCAATTTCGATCCGTAATCGGGCATGAAGAGGTTCGGGATGAAGGAACTGAATTCTTTGATCCCCGTAATGTTACGGTTCTGTATGGCTGTGCCTGTAACGGCTGTGGCCGAGAGGGGTTCGAGCCGGAGGTCGCGCTGCTGCTTGAAGGATTGCACGACGATCTCGTTCAATTCCACGTTCCGTATCTTCGACGTGTCTTTCTCTATTTCTTCTCCTTTTGCCGTATGGGAGAGAATGAAGAAAACCGGGAGGAAATATAATAGTTTCATGTTTTATCAATTAAAATGCTACCGTTATTTCGCCACCGATCTGGAAAGGTTTGCCTTTCTGGATGAACGAACGGTTGAATGACTCGAAATAGAACGCTTGGTAGTCTGTGTTAGTGATGTTCCTGCTCCACAGGTTCAGGTTTACGATCCCTTTGCGGACTCCGACTTTGGCATTCAGCAGACCGTAGAAGGGCTGGCTGATGTCGTTCTTTTCCGTCCAGAATATCTTGCCGGCTCCGGTGAATTGGGCGGAGGCGGTGAACTGGTCGATCGGCTTATTATGCAACAGTTTCGTGTATTGCACTCCCAAGCTGACCGTATGGCGTGGGGTGTAAGGTATATAATTGTCCTTACAGTCTGTTTCGACTATCTTGCCCTGTTCATTTTTGTCGGTGAAGACGTAATCGCGAAACGAGGCATGTGTAAAGCCATAGTTGAGGTCGGCCGTCAGCCCTTCAGTGATCCGGCTTCGCAGGCTCACTTCCACACCGTAGCTGTTTGCCTTCCCTCCGTTGGTGATCAGGCGGCCGCTGCCGTTTTCGGCGAACGAAGTCAGTTGGATGTCGCGGATATCCATATAAAAAAGGGTCAGTTCGCTGCTGAGGCGGCCTTTGATCAGTTCGCTGCGGATACCGGCTTCGTAGTTCCAACTGTGCTCGGGTTTGTAGGAAGCGACATCTTTTACCTCTCCCGGTTTTTTGGCTCCGTCGGGCATGAATTTCGACTGGAGTTCATATTGCGCTTCCGCCTGGACGAGGTCACCAAACATTTGGACGTTGTATCCTCCGGTCTTGTAGCCCTTGGCAACCGAAACGTAGGTGAATGTCCCTGGTGTGCACTGGTAGCGTAGTGACACTTTTGGTAACACCTGGAGGAAATCTTGCGAGATGTTGCCATCCATCACCGTGTTGACGGGAAGCGTCATGTTCATCGGGCCCATTTGTACGCCGATCTTCATGCTGTCGACAGCCGAATGGTAAGTTAGTTCCGCCTTTTCGTAATCCAGTCGGATGCCGGCGGTGATGGAGAGGCCGTCTATAAACAAATTATTGTAAGTCGATTGGTGGAACGCTGCAAATCCGTGTGTCGGTGTGTCGAAGTTTCCGGGAAAATAGATCTGGTTCGATTCGTCGCCCAAGACTGTTAGCTTCGGCGCTTTCGGATTATTGGCCAGCATGTCGTCGAATGCTTTTTGCAGGATGCCGCTGAGCCCGTCCTTTTTGAAGACGACGGGGCCGTCGGTGTTCAGGCTGTTGTAGAAGCCGTATGCACCGAAGCTCCACTGATAATTACTTTTGGTGTTGGACTTAATTGCCAGTTCTTCGCTCCAAGCGTATTGCTTTTGTTTCTGGTTGAGGGTGAAAATGGAGAGCTCCGTGTAATCCTGGTCCATTTTCATGTCGTCTTTCAGATATTGGTAGGCGGTGGTGGAAGAGAGGGTAAACCGGTCTGTCTTCCATTCCAGGTACAGGCTGTTGTTGAGTGTTCGCCGCCAGTAGGAGCTCGGATCGTTGATGCGGATCGGTTGTACGGTTCCGGTTGTCGGATCGTACTGACCGTATGGGAAGGCTTTCTGGGTGACATAATCGTAATTGAACGTGTATTGGGCCATGAGCTTGTCCGTTATGCGCCAGTCCAGCTTGAATCGTCCGCCGGCCGACTCCTCTTTGTCTGCTTTACTGTTGTCGTATTCGTTGATGAAGAAACCGTCGTTCCGGTCATAATAACCGTTGACCGAAATACCGACGTTTTCGCTGAGTTTGCTGTATTGGGAAACCTTTGCTTTTGCTGTTCCGTAATTACCCATCGACATGGATATCTTCGTTCCTTGGTAGGTGAAGGGCGAGAGGGTATAGATGTTGACGATTCCTCCCATTGCATTACGCCCGTAAAGGGTTCCCTGCGGACCACGGAGGATTTCGATGCGTTGGATGTCATTCAGCTCGAAATCGAAAGCGCTTTTGTCCAGGTAGGGGACGTTGTCTACATAAAGTCCGATAGATTGCCCGCTGCTTCGTGCCCCGATTCCGCGGATATAGATGGCAGAAGTCATTTTTGAGCCGTAATCCGGCATGTACAAGTTGGGCACAAATGCACTGATGTCCTTCAGCGCATCTATCTGACGAGCAGCTATCGCTTGGGGCGAAAGAATGGAAACTGCACCGGGAAGCAAGCGCAGGTCGTTCGTCTCCTTCGTCGATGAGGTGATCACCACTTCGTCGATATTGTAAGTTTTAATCGTGTCGTTAATACTAACATGCTCTGCCTTTAATGTTTGCAGGCCGATCAGTGAGCTCGCAACAAGAGCATAGAGGTAGCGTTTGTTCATCGTGTTGTTGTAAACTATTAGTATTTTACGCTTACAAAGGAACGAGAAAGATTCAAGGCTGTCAATCACTATATGTAGTGATTTTTAACTTTCAATTCTCAGCTTTCAACTTTAAAGTTCGATCTCGTCGCCCGAGATAATGCCGTTCATGATGGCGTAGAAAGTGAGTCCGGAAACTGTTTTGATACCGAGTTTGGTCGTGATGTTTTTGCGATGGGTGAGAACGGTGTTAAGGCTGATGTTCAGTTTGTCGGCGATTTCTTTGTTTGTGCTGCCTTTAACGATTAACTGGAGAACGTCTGTTTCACGGATAGACAGGTCTTTATTGTTTTCGCCGGGATAGCAGCTGCTGTCTCCTGCAAATAGTTGTTCCAGCTGCTCGATGATGATTTCCTGCGGAGCTTTGATTGTGATATGGTTTGTGGTTGACAAGCCGCCTTCTCCTTCTGTTCCGTCTATTAATACCATTGTCTTACTGCGTCGGGGCAGAAAGAAGTCTGCATTTAGTACAAACAGGGTAGAGTTGGTGAAATAGTAGTCGAATGTGTCGTTTCCCGAAGTCGACAAGGCTTCGAATGTAGGATAATGGCTGATTTCTACCGGTGGAAAATAGTCGATCAGCATACTTTGCAGCCCCGTACTTTGCAGTGTGTCAGACAGTATGATTGCTATTTGCTTGTTGTGGTGCATCCGGTCGAATTAGTTAAATACACAGCTTCTCCATTGCAGAAACCATAGGAGTCAGTATCCGGTAACGGATGCGGTTGTGTTGTTTGATGTCTTTTTCCAAACTGCTGACAGCAAATATGACGGCGTAACACAAGTTCTCATTATAATCGCCGGATAAATGCTTGATCATAATGCTTTTCAAATCGGCCAGCAGTGCTTCTATCGGATCTTCCAGCCGTTGTTCGGAACCCAGGTGAAGAGCTTCGACTTGTCCGGATGATTGATAGTTTTTCAACTGTTCGCTTAATGATAAACAATAGGGAAACCAAACCTGTTCGTCCTTCTCTATCCGTGAAGTCAGTTCCTCCTTGAACGAAGAGAAAAACTTCCCGATCAGGTTAAGCGTATTATTTCCCGGTGTACTCATGGAAATGAACGAACCGAGATGCCTTTCTATATTCGGGATTTGATAACGTTGGTAATATTGATTGGTTTTAGTCAGGTAATCGATGATCTGTGAAGTATGGAATGTTTGTAACTTCTTTTCAGGGAAATATTCTTCATTGAGAAACGTATTGATCACCGTCAACAGGAAGTCGGTATCCAGCTGATATTCTTCACAAATTGCTTTGACCGATTTGTCGCCTAATCCCAGACGGATTCCAAACCGGTTGATAACAGGAATGAGTGAGGGGTGCTCTTCCACCACCTCACTCATTTGCATATTAGGATATACTAATGGCATATTATGCTTCTTCCCACTGTTTACGTAATAATTCAACTGCGGCAGGAACCAAAACATTCCGGTCACCCTGACATCCGCATTCGAAACTTACATATTTATCATAACCTAACATTTTCAAACCTCTGAAGCCGTTTACATAATTATCTGCATCTCCGTCTTCACCTGGCATGCTGCGGCGTTTACGGCTGGCAATGTGTACATGTTGCAGGTAATCGCCTGCAGAAAGGAATGCGCCCATGTCGCTTGTCTCTTCCCATGTCATATGCCAGAAGTCACCCATGCAGCGTACGCCCGGATTGTTGATGTCGCGGCAGATAGAAGCGGCATCCGCTACCTGGCGAAGGTAGAATGCTTCTTTTCTGTTAAGCGGTTCTAAGATTACTGTCGTACCGTGCTCCTTAGCGAAGTTGCCCATTTCATTGAACTGTTCGCATAAGAAATCGCGTGTTTCCTGCGTATGAGGCATTACCGGAGACTGCGAATTGAATGCCGGAACGATAATTACACCGACGGAACCAAGCTCTCCTGCGGGAGCAATAATTTCCTTCATGGTGTCCATGCATTTTTTGCTTTTTTCCGGATCGCTTGATAGGATGAAACCATCGAAACCTGCACAGATCGCACTCACTTTGATATTGCGTCCGTTCAAAGCATCCTTGATTTCCTTCACCCGGTCTTTCAGTCCACGTCCGCCCGGTTCGAAACCTACAACACCCAACTTTTCCATCAGGTCCAGTTTCTGATTTAGGTTTTCACCCGGTGCAATACCTTCCTGGAAGGATATTTTCAACTCGGCTTTGCTATTGCAACAAGCTTTCTTGTCGGTCGGACAACCTTCAGCAGAAGCCCCTTTGCCACCACAGGCAGCAAGAGCTGAACTACCGGCTGCAACAGCCGCACCTGCCAGAGTCGTTCTTAAAAAGTTTCTTCTGTTCAGTGCCATATGTTATTTTTTCTTTTCGTCACGAGGTTTACCCGGTACCGGAACAGTAAATCCACTCATGTCCATCTTACCCAGATTCAGGTCTTTTGGAGTATAGTCCAGAGGAGATGCAGTCATCGCTTCCCATGTTGTTTCCATCCCACTGTATGCTGATTCACGTCCCATGATGGCAGCCATGTTGGCCACTGCTGTTTCGGAAGCTTGTTCGATTTTCTTGCCGCCACGAATACAGTTGATCCAGTTTACGTGTTCCAATACATATGGATTCTGCTGTTTTGTGTTTGCTTTTTCAGCTTCGGAATCATATTTCCAAACAACATTGCCGGCATTGTCTTTGATTACTGTTTCACCGTTAGCTGTTGACCAAGTACCTTTTGTTCCCTGGATAAATTCGCTGACGTTGTTTACGCAACCGTCGATCTGGCGACACATACTGTGCATATGGATACCATTCTCCATCGTGAAGTCAATGCTGAAGTTGTCATACTGGTCACCCGTGATACGGCGTTGACGAGAACCGAAACCTACAGCCTTAACCGGTTTCAAACCGCTGAACCATGTAAATACATCAATGTTATGTACATGCTGTTCTACGATATGGTCACCGGATAACCATTTCCAGTTAACCCAGTCTTTGATCATATATTCGCAATCGTTCCAGTCTTTCTGACGTTCGCGGAACCAAAGCATATTCTGATTCCAGTAAACAACACCGCCGGTAATTTCACCGATAGCGCCTTCCATGATCTTCTTATAAGATTCAACATAGCTGCGTTGGTGATGACGTTGTGTACCTGTTACGACACACAGGTTCTTGGCCTGGGCTTGTTTAGCCGTAGCCATAATTGTACGGTAACCTACGGGGTCTACACAAATCGGTTTTTCCAGGAAGCAATGTTTGCCTTTTTCAACTGCGTATTGGAAATGAACCGGACGGAAGACCGGAGGAGTTGCTACGATAACTACGTCTACACCGCTATCGATCAATTGTTTGTAAGCATCTAAGCCAACGAAGCGTTTGTCGGCAGGAATATCACATCCTTTTGCTTTCAATTTATCAGCCAACCCGTCTACACGTTCTTTAAAAGTATCAGCCAAAGCAACGATTGTAACGCCGTTTGCTGCTTCCAGGAAGTTTTCTGCAGCGCCGGAACCACGTCCGCCGCAACCGATAACACCGGCTTTCAGTTCTTTACCGTCTGTTGCCAAGTCAGGCAATTCGGGGATATAGTATGTTCCGGGTTCTTTCAGCGGTTTGTTGGCTGCTGCACTTTCGCTACCGCCACCGGCACATGAGGTTAATACACTCGCACTACCTGTACCGATAGCACCCAGTGCACCGGCCATAGCTGTACTTTTCAAAAAAGATCTTCTGCTAATACTGTTTTCTCGCTTCATGATATAGTAAATTATAGGTATCAATTAATCATCTGTTATTTTGCTCCAATCGCAGGGTCCGGTTCGCAAACCACACGGAAACCGATACCACGGATATCCGAATACCACCAAATACTCTTCGGTTGTTGCGGGTCTGTTTTTAACCAGGCATCATGCTTTGTATAATCACGGGCTGCAGAACGAACATCTGCTGCATCGGAAGTGTAGTTACCTCCACGTACAACCCATTCTTCACCCTCTGTGACCAATGGATTTGTTACGTTTTCACCGCCTTTGCTATAAGCTTGCGGATCATATTTGTCTGCACAATATTCCATTACGTTACCCAACATATTTTTCAAGCCGAACGGATTTGCTTTTACTTCATTTGGCTCCTGTGTCCTGTTTTTGCTGTTCTTTACATAAATTACGAATGAACTGATGCTGTCTGTTTTTGCATCGAAGAACTTACGCCAGAATCCCTGGTCTGAAAAATCTTTCGGGTTGCCGGTGAAGAAGTAAGGGGTTTCCGTACCTCCACGAGCAGCATATTCCCATTCTGCTTCAGTCGGCAGACGGTATTTCTTTCCTGTTTTCTTAGATAACCACTGGCAGAACGTTTCTGCAGCATAGTGGGTCATTGTGATTGCCGGACGATCGCCGCCACCCCATCCCTGGTCGGGGAACCCGAACGGTGGAGTCGGACCGGAAATCGCATCTACATCCGGGTTGCTGTTATTGGCATACACCGTTTCCGGAGGCGTACGTCCTTCACTCATGGTCTGTCCATAGAATGCCCAGTACTGATCCCACGTAACCTCGACTTCGGCAATGAAGAACGGACTGACTGTTACGTTCCGTACGGGTGCTTCATCTTCCTTGTGGAATGCTTCCTTTTCGGTGCTACCCATTTTGAATGTACCACCCGGTATGGCAACCATCTTGAATGAAACGGGCGTTCCGGGGATTTGTTCCGTATAATCGGCAAAAGACGTGACAGGTGTAGCAGTTTTGAAATACATACTGGTGTCTATGGATGCAGTCGTATTTGCGCCCGGAATGCCTGTCAATTTGCCGTGTTTGTAATCTGGATTATAATGTCCTGCGTCAAGGTGGCAACTGATACATTGTAAATCCAGTTTCTTTTCGTTTTCATCATAATAGAGGTGTGCGGTAATGCCATCCTGATTGATTCCCTCCGGAAACAAATTCTGGTGACATTCTTTACAAGATTCGTTCGGGATATATTTAACCGCGTGTTCCAATTCCGATTTTGTGTCCCAATCGAAATCGGCACTGTCTTTTGTCATATAGGACCATACATCCTTTAATCCTAATTTGGCTTTTGCCGTATAATGGTTCCATGTATCACTTTGAGGCGGGAGGTGGCAAGCTACGCAATGAGTTTTAACCCCACTTCCGTTGTTTACATGTTTGGAAAGTTTCCAACTGTCTTCAACGTGTGGATGTACGTGGCACATCATACACGATTCGTCGGATGAAAAGTAAACGGATGTCTTATATACGGCAACCATAATGCCCGCACCGAGAAGTAATCCGATCAAGAGAATAAAAGTCTTTCCTTTGAAAAATCTTCCTTTTTTCCCTGAAGGATAGCGATTCAAATTCTTGTTAGTAGCCATTTGTTTCTTATGGTAAGCGATTTTACAATTAGTCTTGAATTAGATTTAAAAATCGGGAATAAAAGTAGTGTTTTCCGGTATAAAACGAAAGTCTATACTGGCTATTTAACGAAATATGCACAGGGATTATACTTTTTTATCAGTTTTTATAAAGGAACGCTTGTCTCCGCTTGATATATCGGCTTTTAAGAATCCCATATCGTCGCGGGAACAAGCGTTTTTTAGTAAAAACTTATAAATTGGACTGGATCGGTTTCATTATGAATGAGAATTCATAATCCCCATAATGAATACGATATTGTTCCAGCGGCAGGGTTCCCCAGCTGTTGATACAACCCAATCCCATTTGTACCTTGTCTATACACATATTGGTGTAGTTTATCTGCGGTACAAGTTCCGAATGTCTTTGTTCTTTCTGTGTGCCGTCATCCAACGACTCGATCGAATAATGTAATGCGGAAGCAGAGAAAGGAGCTTCAGAAATAAACATCAACCCGTTACCTCCCTTATTCATTTGTTTCCACCAACGGATATCTGTTTTTGTCCCTGTTTCCTGCGGGCGGATATATGAATAGAACTGTTCGTCTACGGTCTGTTTGTAGTTCCCTAAATCAGTTACATTGTTACGATCGGAATAGTTTTCAATAGGACCTCTTCCATAATAGTTGATTTGATCCAGGCATTTCGGCATTTGCATTTGCATACCGAAACGGAACATATCAGATACTTTTGCGGACTTGTCGGCTACCATTTTTTGTGTAACTTTAACAGCACCTTCATTATTGATCGTATAGGTCAGATACAATTTCGCTTTGACAGCATCCATTGTGTATTCAGCACTGACAATAGCCATGTCGTTTTCGATCTTGTTTGTCAGAGAGGTCAGCTTCAGCCCCGGTTCTTTCCATGCCGCATATTTATTCTGCAGGTTGGCACCCATATCGTTATCCGTTGGAGCGCGCCAGAAGTTCGGAGTCAGTTTTCCGTCTTCTTTCAGCATAGGCATACCGTTTACGTCATATCTGCACAAGAATCCGTCATGTCTGTTGAAATCCATCCGGAAGTTTTCTCCTTCAATGATCAGATAGTTGAAATCATTCTCTTTAATAGTCGGAACGACTGTGGCAATGTTTACTTTCTGTTTGTTTTGCAGATCCAGTTTCGGAGCTTCATACGGACGGATTGTCATTTGATTCTTGGCAACCGTGTAACCGGCAGGAAGCAATGTTTCCGCTTTCTTTAATTTAAAAGCTACATTCAGTAAGAGCTCTTTACATTTGCAGATACCTTCTGTGCTGTAATTCAACTTGACAGATTTAGTCTGCTGCGGAGCAACTTCCAAATCTTTCACCATACCTGTCTGAACAACTTCTCCGTTTGCCAACAGTTCCCATTCTGCATAGTAGCCGCTCAGGTCGCGGAAGAAGTTTTCATTATAAACATTGATGACGCCGTTTGCCAAATCGGAGGGAGTAGCCCAGATGGACTGATAGATATGGCCTACTTCGTACATATGCGGATTCGGTTTGCGATCCGGACTAATTAAGCCGTTGTCCATAAAGTTGTTGTCGGAAGCATCATAACGATTCCAGTCACCGCCATAAGCATAGAAAGGAACACCGTCTTTTGTTTTCCAGCGTAAGGACTGGTCTACGAAGTCCCAGATAAAGCCACCCTGGTATTTCGGGTATTTACGAACCAGATCCCAATATTCTTTAAATCCGCCTTCCGAGTTACCCATGGCATGTGCATACTCACATTGGATAAGGGGTTTGTCAATGCTACCTTTACTATATTCTTCACTTCTCTCGTAGTTCAGGTACATCGGGCAATAGATATCAGTGAATTCGCTTGTCCGTGCTTGTTCATATTGTACGGCACGCGTTTTGTCCTCGTTCTTAATCCAGGTATAACAAGCCTCGAAGTTAGGACCCATACCGGCTTCATTACCTAACGACCAGAAAATGATGGATGGGTGGTTATATCCGCGTTGCACGTTACGTTGATTGCGTTCCATATGCGCTTTTGCGTATAATGGATTTTTAGCCAGTGTCTTGTCGCCGTATCCCATACCGTGCGATTCGATGTTGGCTTCGGCAACTAAATAGATACCGTATTGATCGCAAAGGTCATACCACAGGTTGTTGTCCGGATAGTGGCAGGTGCGTACGGCATTTATATTATATTCCTTCATCACTTTGATATCCTGGATCATGCGCTCCGGTGAAACGACATATCCGCCGTCGGGGTCCATTTCGTGGCGGTCGGCACCTTTAAACAATACCGGTTGTCCGTTCACCAATATCTGTGAATTTTTCAGTTCGATTTTACGGAAACCGACTTTGACCGGAATTACTTCCGTATTGTTACCGTCTTTCAGAGTTGCTGTCAGGGTATAGAGGACCGGAGTTTCTGCCGACCATTTTTCAGGATTGCTGACTGCGATATCTGTTGAAATTTTACCGGCACCTTTTACGGATGAAGTGGCAACTTCTTTTCCTGCCTTATCCAACAATTTCAGATCCACTGTGCCGCTTCCTTTCAAATTAAGCGATACATTCAAAGTCGCATCTTTGTATTGTGCATCCAGATCCGGAGTTACGCGGATATCCTGGATATATTTCGGATTACGGGCATACAGGTAGCAGTCACGTCCGACACCCGAGAAACGTAGGAAATCCTGGTCTTCCAGATAAGTGCCGTCACACCAGCGGAATACCTGGAATGCGATCACGTTTTTCCCCGGTTTCAGATATTTAGTCAGGTTAAATTCCGCTTCCAGTTTACTGTCTTCGCTATAACCTACAAACTGTCCGTTTACCCACAGATACATATTGGATGTGACAGAACCGAAATGGGCGAAGATTTCTTTTCCCTTCCAATCTGCCGGAACGATGATTTCCTTCCGGTATGATCCCACATGGTTGTTTTCGGTCGGAACTTCGGGAGGGTTGTTCTCGAACTGGCTTCTCCATGCATAACCTACGTTTACATAGATCGGGTCACCGAATCCGTTCAATTCCCATAAGCCGGGAACTTTCATGTCGGCCCAGCCTTTGTCGTTGTAATTTACCTGATAGAAATCTGTCGGGCGCATATCAGCGTTCTTAACCCAGAAAAATTTCCAGTTTCCATTCAAGGTCATGAAATTTTCAGAGGATTCTTTACATCCTTTTAATGCACTGTTCTCATTTTCGTATGCGAAATAATTTGTGTGCATGGGAGCCCTGTTGATTTCGTTTACGTTAGGGTCTCTCCACTCATTTTTTTGAGCGAAAGCTGCTGTCCCGATCAGGGACAGGCAGCAAGCAGCAAGTACGTTTAGTTTCATAAGATGTTATTTATTTACGGTTTTTCAGGATTTAATCAATCCATTTTTGCCATTTTACATTATCGTTATATCCGGCTTCAACCATTGTTTCAATGAATTGCATGCCTCTTACGCCATCATGGACAGTCGGGAAGTCCAGGCAATCTCCGCTTGGGGTTTCGCCGTTTTTGATGGCTCTTACAGTAAGTGAGAAATTACGGTAGATATTGGCGAAAGCTTCAATGAAGCCTTCCGGGTGTCCGGCTGGGGTTCGGGTATTCCACAATGCCTTTTCACTCAGATAGCCGTTATTACCGATATTCAATATTTCTGCCGGACGGTTGCCCCATTTCAAAGTCAGCGTGTTCGGCTCCATCTGATGCCATTCGAGCCCGCCTTTTTCGCCATATACACGGATACGGATGTTGTTGGCCTCGCCTGTTCCGATCTGGGTTGCCGTCAGGACACCTGTCACATCGTTCTCGTAACGAAGGAATGCGGCGCCGTCATCATCGATCGGACGTCCGGGAACGAATGCTTTCAGGTCTGCACACAGTTCTTGTACTTTCAGTCCGGTAATATATTCGCTCAGATGCCAGGCATGTGTTCCGATATCGCCTACGCAACCAGCCTTGCCGGAGCGTTTCGGGTCTGTTCGCCACCCGGCATTGTTGCCGCCTTGCAGCTCGATGCGCTCAGCCAGCCATCCTTGTGTGTATTCGACATATACACGGCGCAATTTGCCGAGTTCGCCATTCGCAATGCGGGCTTTCGCTTCTTTTACGGCCGGATAGGCAGAATATACATGTGTCAAAGCCAGGATAAGTCCCGTCTCTTCAACTTTTTTCTGCAGGAGTTTAGCTTCTTCCAGTGAAAATGTCATCGGTTTATCCACTACCACATGAAATCCTCTTTCAAGTGCCATCATAGCCGGTTCGAAATGCCAACGGTTGGGAGTCACGATGGTAACAAAGTCCATCCGCTCGTCTTCCGGCAAGGTCATTTCATGTTCGAACATTTCCTGGTAAGTGCTGTAAATCCGGTCTTCCGGCAAGAAATAGGATAAACCGGAACTTTTGGATATCTCAGGGTCTACGCTGAAACATCCGCAAACTAATTCAATTTGGTTGTCCATAAAGGCTGCCCGGCGGTGGATTGCCCCGATAAAAGCGTCGCTTCCTCCGCCAACCATACCCATTCTTAATTTTCTGTTCTTCATGATATTATTAAATTAGCAATTTAATGAATTGAGATACTGCCCAAAGTTACAAAATCTTGTAAGATGTACAATAGCGTTGCAACATTAAATTGCAATATTGGTTGTATAGGTTTCAAGATTCAGTATCACTCTATCACGGTTGCTTATTAAATATTGAGGAATAAGTGTGATAGATGTATTAGGAAAAATAATTTATAAAATAGATGATTGGTGTAGAAGTCTCATGTTCGAAGGGGGGCAGAATACGCCCCCTCTTCTTAGGTGAATTTTTAGATTATTCTCCATATCCAGGATTCTGGATCAAGTTTGGATTACTGTTGCATTCATTGCGCATCATAGGTAAATAATAACATTTGTCTACGAATTGGCGGCCTTCATTGTTTAGATCAATTACTTTATAGTGCATGTCCCAAACAGTAGGGTCGGCGTCATATTTACTTCGAGCCCCGATACTAGGTTTCAATGTTGCGGTCACACGGATACCTTTTAAGCTATTCAGGCCTGGCAATTCTGGTGCAATCATCCAGCGGCGAACGTCCCAATAACGAATTTCTTCATAAGTAAATTCCAGGCGGCGTTCGTTTTGGTAGATCTTTCGCAATTCATTTTGATCGTTTGTCGTTATAGCCGGCAAATTGACATTCGCGCGATATTCGTTCAAGTACTTCTTGGCTTCATCCAGCTCTCCTAATTCAATACAAGCTTCGATGTAGTCGAAATAAATTTCGGAAAGGCGAATGAACGGGAAGATGGCATTAATCTTGTTACGATGGTCTCCATCCGCCGGGTTGATATATTTTTTCAAATAATATCCAGTGTAAGTGGCATTCCAGTTTTCTCCTCCTCCTGCACGTGTATCCATTCCGGGGAAGAACTTAGAGTCGTCTGTTATGGACGGATCTAACTGGTAGTAACCGGTCTGGATTTTGCCGGTTGGCTCTATTGCCGCAAAGTCCGATGGACGTTGAATCCATTGCATTCCATCGTACATGATTGTTGCATAAAAACGTGGTTCGCGATTGCTGTAAGGGGCTGCTGCATGTTGAGGATCGTTCCAGTTGAACTTGCTACCGTCTTCCATTGCATAGGCATCAACCAAATCTTGTATAGGTGTATTGCCTCCCCAAGCATGATAACCGGAAGGACCATTGAATATCGGCATCTTGGTTCCACTTTCATCTTTGGTGTCGATGAAATAGCGCGAGAAGATGTTGTCTGCACTTTCCGTTAGAAAGAATTTCCAGATAGCTTGTGCTTTCTCTTCTGTTGACAGTCCGCTTCCGCCATAAGTCGGAATGGCGTGTCCCATCGGATTGTCCAAAAGGTCTTTAGCTGCAGCTTTGGCTGCTTGCCAACGTTCAGTACGTGATCCTTCTGTGTAGAATAACAGTTCGGGATGTGCGTAAGAACCCAGTAAGGACGATTTGGCAGAAGCAGTAGGCTGATCGTGCAGATCACTGGCTACATCTGTTAATACGCGAACTCTCAGCGCTTTTACGGCGGCTAAAGTTGCACGTCCTTTTTGTGTATTAGCAAATGTGCGGTCTTTCAGGTATTCTGCAGCATTGTCGATATCACTTAATACTTGCTTGATGCAATCTGTATAAGAAGACCTTGGAATAAGGAATGATTCGGGATCATCTGTCAATTGGGTTACCCTCAACTGGATGGGTACTCCGCCGAATGCGCGGGTTAAACGGTGTAAGAAATAAGCACGTAAAAAGTATGCTTCTCCTTTTAATTGCACTCGTGCATCTTCTGCAAATGTGGCATTATCCAGATTTTCGATAAAGTCATTGCAAGAACGTATATTCAAGTATAGACGCTGCCACTGATGCCCGCTTTGAGTCTTTGAGAACCAACCAAGGTTAACATCGGTGACTGCACCGGCATTTGTTTCCGGAAATTCGCGTCCATGCGTGAACATGGCTTCGTCGCATGCAGAAGCCTGTAACTCTTCTGTAAAGCCTGCATCTTGGAAAGCAAAATAGATATCGTACATATAGGCTTCAGCCAGGCTTTTTTCTTTCCAGATATCTTCTGCCATGATTTCCGTTTGTGATTTTGTATTCAGGAAATCCGTACTACATGAACTTGTCAGTAATATGGCAGTGAGTAAATATAATATATTCGCCTTTTTCATATTCAAATTGATTTAGAAAGTTACTGTAAAACCGACGTTGATGATCTTAGACTGCGGATAGTTGGTTGCGTTGGAACTTGTACTTTCCGGGTCGATATCCTTACATGGTGAGAAGGTCAACAAGTTAACACCATTGACATATATGCGGGCGTATGAAATAAGCTTAGTTTGTGCTAACCAGGCTTTTGGTAGCGACCAACCGATTTCAAGGTTCTTCAAGCGGATATAGTTGGTGTTAACCATCCAGTAAGTATTGTTTCCGGCCGCTGTTCCATCCCAATAATACTGGCTACGTTCATTTACGCGCGGGTATTTGTCCGAGGGGTTTTCAATTGACCAATGTTTGTCATATACATATTTCGGATAATTACCGATATCGCCTGCTTCCCAATATACTTTTGTCCAAGAGTCTGCAGCTCCCTGGAACAAGACGCTCAGATCGAAGTTTTTCCATTGCAGGTTTCCTGTGATACCATATGTCCATTTGGGTTCATTATTGCGGTTTGAGCGAACACGGTCGTCTGGTGTGATTTTACCGTCTCCGTCAATATCCTTGAACTTCATATCGCCCGGTTTCAGGTCTGCATCTTTTGTGATACCGTCATAATTCGGGCGGTTTGCAGTGTTATTGATTTCGTCCCAATCTTTGAATACGCCGTCATATTGGTAATATAGATCTGTATTCATCGGATGTCCGGTTGATTTCTGCCACTGGGGAGAACCGGGAGATTCGTCCCAAAATTTGATTGTGTTTCTTGCATAACCTCCGGTTGCAGAGATGCTGTAATGCCAGTCTTTACCGATGTTATCGTTCCATTCGATTTTGAAATCGAAACCAGTGTTGTCTACTTTACCGATGTTTTCAGCTGGTAAGGTTAAACCTGAAGTTGTCGGAATAGAGGCATTTCTGCGCCACAGAATGTTAGATCGCTTATTGTAGAAATAGTCTGCTTCGAGGTACAGACGGTTGTCGAATGTACGGGTTTCAATACCGACATTGAAATTGTTGGCGCGTTCCCAAGTAATATTCGGATTCGGGAAACGGCTGATACGCAAACCTTTTTCGTCTGCATTGTCGACGATATATCCCCATTCGTAGTAGTAAGTCGGAGCAAATTGATATTCTCTCAAGCTACCGTCATAATATACTTGGTCGTTACCCATCTGCCCCCAGGATGCACGGACTTTGAAGTAATCAATAAAGGAGAGATTTTCTTTCCAAAAATCTTCTTCGGAAATACGATATCCTAACAAGACACCGGGGAAAAAGCCGAAACGGTTCCCTGCTGCAAACATATACGAACCATCGTAACGCCATACAAACTCAGCCAGATATTTTTCTTTATAGTTGTATGCTAAACGTCCGAAATAGTTCATGCGGGCACGCTCCCAGTTGTCACCATCGCTTTTAGCATTCTTTTCTTTATCACCGCCTGCATTAAAATGATGCAGGGCGTTTGATAGGAAATAACGGCGATAGGCATTGAATGACTCTGCGTTTGACCAGTCACGTTCCATGCCGATAAGAAAGTTTATGCCATGGTCTCCAAAGTTACGGTCGTAAGTCAAAATACCACTTAGCACGGTATTGGTCTGGTCTGTGGATTCCATTGATAAATCAGGGTCTTCATGATTCGGATAGCTGAGCATCGGCGTTAGTTTTGGAGTAATGCCATCTGCTTCATAGCTTACTTTATCCCAATCATATAAAGTCCATGGCTGGAACCATGTTTTGCTCTGTTTTAAATATTTATCATACGATACGGAAGCTGTCAATTTCAGACCATCAATCCATGGCTGGGTAATTTCAACTTTTGCATTACTCTGGATGTAGTAGCGTTTATCATGTGTATAACCTGTTGCATCCGTACAAGCGACAACAGGGTTGCGTCCGTATTCCTGCGCTGGACCGGGAAGTCCGTTAGGCCAGTATGCTTGGTCTGTAGGGCGGCCCCTGGAAGTGAACCATAGTAAATCACCGGCTCCCTGGCTGGGGAAATTACGATTTTCCTGGCGTCCCATCAATTGTGCACCGACTTTAATATAATCATTAAATTGTGCATCTACGTTCATACGCAGGTTGAATTGTTTGTAGTTGTTTGCAGAGTTTTGATAAAGCCCGTCGGTATATTTATGGCCGAAATTTACAAAATACTGGTATTTGTCGGATCCACCTTCTAAAGATGCGTTATGGACACGTTGCGGTGACCAGTTCTTAAATGTTGCGGCATACCAGTCTGTGTTCGGATATCTCCAGGGGTCACTGCCGTTACGATAGAGCTCGATCTCTTCCGGCGTTCTGAATAACGTATAATCCCCCATGCTTTCTCCGTTGTTCAGAGCCGGGTTTTTCATAGCTTTGTTCATATAGAGTTCATTCATTAGTTCGGAATATTCTACGGCGTCGCACATATCCGGCAGGTTGGTCGGCTTAGACCATCCTTGATTGAATGAATAGGTAAATCAGGTTTTTTTGCGGCCCGTCCTTTTTTTGTTGTGATCAAGATTACGCCATTGGCGGCACGGGCTCCATAGATAGCAGCAGATGCATCTTTTAACACGGACATTGTCTCGATTTCGTTTGGATCTAAGCGCTCCAAGCCACCGGCTCTTGCAGCAACTCCGTCGATTACGATTAAGGGGTCGTTGTTTCCTAATGTATTTGAACCACGGATGCGGATGGTGGCTCCATCGTATCCCGGCTCACCGGAACGTTGGTATGTTACTACACCTGACATTTTACCGGCAATAGCATTTGACAGGTTTGCAACTGGTGATTTAATCAAATCTTCACCTTTCAATGTCGACACAGAGCCGGTAACAGTTTCTTTTTTCTGTACACCGTATCCTACAACGACTACTTCGTCGATGTTTTGAGTGTCTTCCTGTAGTGTGATGTTAATTGACGTTTGGTTTCCGGCTGAAACTTCTTGTGTCCGGTATCCGATGTAGGAAAATACAATTATTGCATTTGTCGGAACATCTAAAGTGTACTTGCCGTCAATGTCGGTAATGATACCGGTGGTAGTACCTTTTACTGATACGTTTACACCGATAAGTGGTTCGCCGGTGGCGTCAATAACGGTGCCTTTAATGGTCTTTTGCTGTGCAAAAACGGTGGTTGTACAGAATGCAAAAAGCAATAAGGTTAACATTTTAAGAAGATTGCTTATTGCACCACCTTGCTTGGAATGTGTTTTTAAAGAAGATTCTTTCATGTTCTTTCTTTATTAAATGAATATAAGGTTAAAAAAACAATAAGGATATTGCTATCCTGCTAAAAAACTGGAATTCTAATATTATGTGATCATAGGCAACAAGTATTAAATGAAACATTTATTTTGAAAAAAAATATCATTTGATATTGGGTGAATTTTACAATAAGAGGATTACGTTATAAATGACCGAGTAAGTATTTTCCTGGCATATCCATCCGATATGCCAGGGCCTGATTGGAAATGCCTCTTGAATAGAGGTTGAAAGATAAGTGATGCATTGTAGATGCTCTTTTGGCTGTAATACAAACTTTTCTTGGTCTCATCTTGAACTCTTTTTTAGGTTAACAATCTTATAATGAGATGTGTATTTCTTGAAGTAAACACAACTCTTGTTAATTGTTATGAATTATATTCGATGCAAATATATTGCAAAATGTTATATGTGCAAAATTATTCGCAATAAAATATTGCAGGATGCGCTTATTTTGTTCTGAGACAATTGTTAACTTGGTTATATGAACAGTATATTGGATAATATTGATACAATTCGAAGGAATAAAGGTTATTCACAGGAATACATAGCTGCACAAATAGGTATGAAGCAGGCGGGGTTTAGTCTGATAATGTCTGGAGAACGTGAGCTTAAATATAATACCTTATTGCAAATTGCAAAGGTATTACAGATCTCTGTAATAGATGTTATTACATTTCCGGAGAAATATATTCCTTCTAAAGGAAGCAGTCTGTCGACAGAGGCTGTCTTACAAATAAAACTGGATGGCGATAAAAAAGATCAGATACTAAACATTGCACTTGGAGAACAGATTGCTGATTTGCTGAAATCGAAATGATTTTCTGGAGGAATGCACGGAAGGAGAGGCTCGAACTCCCGACACCTGGTTTTGGAGACCAGTGCTCTACCGACTGAGCTACTTCCGTGTTTGCGGGTGCAAAGGTAAGATATTATTTTGAATAACCAAGCCCTTATTCCCAATTTTCAATTATAAGATTCGGAATACGATTTAAGTGCCCAATATTAGCAGTGACCATAACGAGTTTATTTTGGAGGGCTGTGGCTCCTATAAGGATATCAAAATCATCAATTCGTAGTCCTTTGCATTCGAGACTGGCTTTAATTTGCCCATAAGATTTGAGGATTGGGAAAATGGGTAACACATCAAATTGTTGTAAAACATTTGTTACATCATCCAAATTTTCTCGTCTCCCTCCTTTAGCTGCACCATAAAAAAGTTCTGCAATAGTTATTTCGGAAATGAAACAATTTTGAAAACCAGCATCCATTATATGCTGGCGAACTTTTCCCTTGTTCTTAAACATTGAAATAATAACATTGGTGTCAAGCAGATATTTTTTCATATTGCATTTACCAAGATTCTACTTTTCGTGTGAATGTGCGTGGAAGATTATCGTCCCAATCCCCTTTGTAACAAGCGAAAGGGTCAACTGCGACTTTTTTCTCTTTCTTAGTCTTTCTGAGAGATTCGGAAAGTTTACTGATTAAATCGAGCTTCTCATCTGCGCTGAGGGAGGATAGAACACTCATATACATATCCGTTATACTAATATCTTTTATCATAGACATCGTTTTTATAATCTACATTTACAAAGATAAGAAAGATAAATCGAATATAAAAGTTTTTCCTTGTTTTGTACTTTGAGAATGTTTTGAATATCTTTGTGTGTTCCATAAAATCAATCAACAAAAACATGAAAAACGAATTAGAAATGAACGCCAACCCTTTGGTTGAGCATCTTCAGAAGCCATCTTCCGAATTTACAAAGGCGGATATTGTATCTTATATAAAGGATAAAGGTATCCGGATGGTGAACTTTATGTATCCTGCCGGTGACGGACGGTTGAAAACGCTGAATTTCGTAATTAACAATGCGGCTTATCTGGATGCAATTTTGACTTGCGGTGAGCGTGTGGACGGTTCCAGCCTGTTCTCGTTTATCGAGGCGGGAAGTAGCGATTTGTATGTGATCCCGCGTTTCCGGACGGCGTTTGTCGATCCTTCTCCGAATTACCGACGTTGAGTATGCTGTGTTCGTTCTTTAATAAAGATGGGGAGCCGCTGGAAAGTTCACCTGAATATACATTGCACAAGGCAAGCAAGGCTTTTACGGATGTGACCGGCATGGAGTTCGAGGCGATGGGCGAGTTGGAATATTATGTAATCGCAGAAGAGGAAGAGCTGTTCCCGGCAACAGACCAGCGTGGTTATCACGAATCAGGGCCGTATGCCAAATTTAATCAGTTCCGTACGCAGTGTATGCAATATATCGCACAGGCAGGCGGACAGATCAAATACGGACATTCGGAAGTGGGTAATTTTACCTGAACGGGAAGATCTATGAACAGAATGAGATCGAGTTCCTGCCGACGAGAGTGGAAGACGCAGCCGACCAGTTGATGATTGCCAAATGGGTGATCCGGAATCTGGCATACGAATATGGTCTTGACATTACTTTTGCCCCGAAGATAACGGCGGGGAAGGCCGGCTCCGGTTTACATATACATATGCGCATCATGAAAGACGGCAAGAACCAAATGTTGCAGGATGGTATTTTGTCGGAAACAGCCCGCCGGGCAATTGCCGGAATGATGAAGCTGGCACCGTCTATTACGGCATTCGGCAATACCAATCCGACTTCTTATTTCCGTCTGGTTCCCCATCAGGAGGCTCCGACTAATATTTGTTGGGGCGATCGTAACCGTTCCGTTTTGGTACGTGTTCCGTTGGGATGGGCAGCCAAGAAAGATATGTGTTCGCTGGCGAATCCGCTTGAGGCGGACAGCCATTACGATACGACGCAAAAGCAGACAGTCGAGATGCGTTCGCCGGACGGATCGGCTGATCTTTATCAATTATTGGCAGGATTGGCAGTCGCTTGCCGGTATGGATTCGAAATCCCGGATGCGTTGGATGTTGCGGAAAAAACGTATGTGAATGTGAATATCCATCAGGCTGAAAACAAAGCGCGGTTGGAATCTTTGGATCAGTTGCCGGACAGCTGTGTCGCTTCAGCTAAACGTTTGCAACAGCAGAGAACGATATTCGAACAATATAATGTGTTCAGCCCGAGTATGATCGACGGTATCATAAAGAAACTGGAAAGTTATTGCGATACGATGTTGCGCAAAGACTTGGAAGGCCACACCGAAGGAATGCTGGAACTGGTGAATCGGTATTTCCATTGCGGGTAAGATATAGTTGAAAGTGGAGAGTTGAAAGTTAAAAATATCGCTTGTCGCAACTTTCAACTTTCAATTTTCCACTTTCAACTGATATCCAGTTCTTCAAACATGACTTTATAGGCAGCAGCCTTTTCTTCCAATGGTTTCGGGTACGCCCGGGAGGAAGAAGGCATGCGGTAAAGGCGGAAGACACGGCCCAACAAGGTGAAACGGGAATAGGAGCCGACTTTGGGTTCTTCTACCGGAGGCAGCATGGCAATTAATGTATCCATCGCTTTTTGTCCTGTTACGACAATGGCTTCACATGCGGGAATCTTGGCCAGAACTTCGGTCGGGTTCAATGGAGTGACGACCTGCAGGAAGTTGTCGGACGCATTGCCTTTCAGACGGATTACCTCCATTGCCGTATCGCCGATCCCGATTCCTTTTTCCCGGCAGAAAGCTTTCGCTTTTTCTTCGCTGAAAGCCTTCTTTGTTTCCAGAAAGTATTCCTTGTTATGATAGAAAATCAGGCCGAGTATCCGCCACATGTCGTTTTGGATATTCGGGTAGTAGAACTTCATAGACCAGCGCGCGAGCGGAGGCGGGAAGCTTCCTAACATCAGTAACTTCGTATTCTCCGGCAGGAAGAACCCTAAAGGATGTTGTTCGACCTCTTTCTTCTCCATTATTTATCTTCTTTCCTTTGTCTCTTGGCATCTTCCTTTGCCATCAACACGACATTGTAGACAAAATCGGTCATCCATTCTTCCGAGTAGCCGAGTGACTCTTTGTATTTCCGTATTCTCCAGGCTACTTTCTGTGTGCTGACTTCTTTCCATTCCGAGCGGGTTACGATCTCGTGGATGGTCTTCTGCGTCTGGGCATATAA
This sequence comes from Parabacteroides sp. AF48-14, assembly GCF_003477465.1. Classification (NCBI taxonomy): domain Bacteria; kingdom Pseudomonadati; phylum Bacteroidota; class Bacteroidia; order Bacteroidales; family Tannerellaceae; genus Parabacteroides; species Parabacteroides sp. AF48-14. Next base: position 54,394 of record NZ_QUDI01000029.1, on the reverse strand, counting down.
AAGTTTCTTTACCAGCATGGAGAAACGGAACTTCCATTGCATCAGAGTGTCCAGCAGGGAGAACAGGTCGTTGTTGAATCCCTGATACATGATGAAATAAGATTTAATGTCGTTCTGCGTCCGGCAGTTCTTTTTGATGGAAGCGTCGATTTCTTTGAAGAAATTTTCGTTCAGGCCGTATTCCTGCATCAGTATTTTGCGGGCACGCGATTTCTCGGCGATCCCTAACTTATTGTTCTGTGTCGGGATTTTGAGCATCCGTTTAAACAGCGCCATATCGTTCAATATGTTGAGGTTCGTGATCCCTAACTGTACGGCCATCACTGCCTGATAATACACGCGGATCAGCGTAACAAACTCCTCGACGGAGCCTTTCGATACGACAGTTTCTTCTTCTTCTTTCTTTTTGAATAGTTTGGAAATGATATTCATTTGTATGTTCGTTATGATAATTTGGGGGCAAATATACTAAAACTTGTCCCGCCGACAGGCATTCTTCCTACTCAATTCGTTCAATCGTTATTTCCGGGAATGTCTCCGTGAACCAGAGGAGCGGGCTGTCATCCGAATATTTCTTTGCCTTCACAACTAATGACACGAGGTAAGTGTTTGTGGCCGTATGGCTTAACTCCTTTAGCTCGTAAGAGGCGAGCAGATATCCCCGTTCGGATATGACGGGGATGATCTTTTTAATAATATCTTTCTCTGTCGTGGAAAAAACAATCAGCGAACTTTTCATTCCCACACTTTTAAAGATAACGCTTAGTAGCTCTAACCCGACCAGCGTGAGAATGGTCGCGGCAATACTGATGCCGTACATACCGGCACCGCAAGCCAACCCGATACCGGCCGTAGCCCAAATCCCGGCGGCTGTGGTCAGACCTCGCACGAACTGTTTCTGTATGATGATGGTGCCGGCCCCGATAAAACCGATACCGCTGACAACCTGTGCCGCAACACGGCTCGGGTCGAGTGATACGCTGTCTTCCAGGATGATTTGCTGGAAGCCGTATTGCGAAACAATCATAATCAGTGCACTTCCTAAAGACACGAGGAAGTGAGTGCGGTATCCCGCTTCTTTAGCCCTGTATTCCCTGTCGAGCCCGATCACGGCTCCCAGGATGCCGGCCACGAATAGTCTTAAAATAAAATCCCATATCATGATAAGAATATTATATTCTGCAGTATGTAAACCGCGGCGCCCGACAAATAGCCGGCCATTGCGAGCAGGGAGACCCGTTTCAGGTACCAGAGGAAGTTAATCCCTTCCAAGCCCATTACGACGACTCCGGCAGCAGACCCGATAATCAACATGCTGCCTCCGACTCCGGCACAGTAGGCAAGGAACTGCCAGAACACGCCGTCCTGCACGAAATGGGACATATAAACCGGATCGGCGGCTGTCGCAATCATCGCATCCGAAGCGATCGGGTACATGCCGATAGCTCCGGCGACAAGCGGAACATTGTCGACAACGGCTGAAAGGGTTCCGATAATCAGGTTGACCGCATACACATTTCCGATCGTGTCGTCCAGCCAAAGTGAGAAACTACCTAAAACGCCACTGCAACGCAGCGCGTCTACAGCCAGCAGGATGCCGAGGAAAAACATCAGAGTCGCCCCGTCGATGCGGCTGACTACTTTCGACAGGCGCAGTTTCAGGTCTTCGTTGATCGGCGTCCGTCGATACATCAGTTCGGTAAATACCCACAAAATCCCGACTCCCATCAGAATCCCCATAAACGGGGGCAGATGCGTGATTGTCTTGAATATCGGCACGAACAGCAGGCAGAACACGCCGATGCAAAGAATCGCCAACTTTTCATTTGCCTTTAATACCTTTAAGAGCAGGTTATCCCTGTTTTCCTCGAAAGCGTTAGGCGGCGTCACCTTCCCATGCAGATAGCGGGAGATGAGCAACACCGGAACCAGTGCCGACACGAGGCTTGGCAAAAACAAATGCGGGATGGTTGCCGAAGTCGATATGTTTCCTCTGACCCACAACATGATGGTCGTCACATCACCGATAGGCGACCAGGCTCCGCCGCTATTGGCTGCAATCACGATGATACTGCCGAAAATCCAGCGTTCCTTATAGTTGCCGATCAGTTTCCGGATCAGCATGACCATTACGATAGAAGTAGTCAGGTTGTCCAGGACTGCTGACATGAAGAATGTTATGGTGGCGATTACGAATAACAGTTTGCGTTTGCTATTGGTCGTGATACGGTTGGTGATAAACATAAAGCCCCCGTGCGAATCGACCAGCTCGACTGTGATCATGGCCCCGATCAGGAAAATCAGTGTCTCGGCAATCTCACCGATGCTATCTAATATCTGGTGGTCGATGACAAAACGGATACATTGATCGGCGTATGGCAAATCCTTCATGAAAGGAAAAGCGTCCAGGAAAAGACTGAATTCTTCGGCGGAAGCCGTCGGGATAAATTGTGGTGATCCAAAGGTGTATAAGACCCAAAGAATCGTCCCTGTCAGGAGCGCTGTACCCGCCTTGTTGATTTTTAGAGGATGTTCCAATGCGATAAGTAAATATCCGACCAGGAACACGATGATCATTGCTGTCAACATCATATTTGTATTAATTGCTTTATATCCGCAAAATTATCAATTTATATGGAACTAACACTGTTGTGGAGACGCTTTTTCTAAATATAAATGTAACTGGATTTTCATTCCCTGTAACACCTTAGTCATTATGTTGAAATGCAGTTGGAGGACTTTTGCAGCGGAAATACATTTATCCACTAAATACAATTGTGTATGAAAAAAAGTTTACTTCTTAATGTGCAGTCTCTGGTTGCTGCTGCACTTGTTTCTTTAACGGCTGGCGTACAGCCGCTTTCCGCACAGGAAACAACTCTTACATTGAATAAGGCGGACTTTTCCGTTCCTACCTGGACGAAGTTGTTGCGCGCATCGAAGGCCGCCGATGGCAAACTGCCTTACAGTATTAATATGACAATAAACGGCGATCCTTCTTCACAACTTGGTTTTGCCTGGTTTACGAATCCGACTTCGGAAAAGGGGATGGTTCAGATCGTAAAGAAAGCAAATGCAACAGAAAAGGATTTCGAAGGTTCTATTATTACTCAGGATGCAACAATCGAGCATGTTTCTGTGAATTATCTGGTAGATGCCAATAAGGTGGATGCCGGTATCGAGTCGAAAACGGATATGGCTTACACCAGTCATAAAGCACTGGTCGATAAGCTTTCTCCGGGTACAACTTATTCATTCCGCGTCGGTATGCCCGGAGCTTGGAGTGAAATTGGTAGTTTTACAACCGCTAAGAACGATAAGAGTGCCTATTCCTTTATTTATATAACGGATACACAAGCCCAGTATGATGAAATGTTCGATGTGTCGCAGAAGACGATTCACGCAGCTCAACGTCTTGTCCCGGATGCGCAGTTCGTACTTTGCAACGGTGACTTTGTTGAAACGACCGGTGCGACAAAAACTGCTGATGTAGACAAAAACTTCTCATCTGAATGGGAGTGGGAACAGTGGTTCTCAACCATGCAGGATGTATGGATGCAAAAACCGTTGGTTCCGGCACAGGGAAATCATGACCGGAGCGTGCGTGACAGCAATTTTGCCAAACATTTCAATACGGATAATTCATTCAATGAAAATTCTTCGGCCAAGACTGCTATGGACGGAACCATCTACTCCTTTGTTTACGGAGATGCGCTCTTCATGGTAATCAACTACGAAGATTATAGCGCCGAAGGATATTTTGATGAGTTGAAGGCTTGGATGCGCGAACAGGTAAATGCTCATAAGGATGTGAAATGGCGTATCGCTACCTATCATAAGAATATGTTTACCGGTAGCAATTCCCACCAGGACGATGCCGACGGTAAGGCTGTCCGTGCCGCCATGCTTCCGATATTCGATGAGTTGAAGATTGATCTGGCGCTTCAGGGACACGACCATATCTATGAGGTGATCGGCCCGGTCAGCAATACAGCCAAGACGCTGGTCGCCGATGCTGTTCAGAACGTAGAAGTAGTCGGCCAGCCGGGTGCTCGTGAGAATATGACTGGAAAGAAGGGTGGCGTGTTTAATGTAAAAGACGGGACGCTTTATTTCTTGAACAATTCCGCCGGTAAGAAAAAATACGAACCGCGTAACGAAGCTGCCATGATTGCATCTTTGGACAAACATGAGGTAGCTAATTACTGGGGTCTTTTCTCTGGCAAATTCGGCCAGACGGGCGAACCTACTTTCAGCCGTGTCAATATGAGTACGGATAAAATCGAGATTGAAACCTATACGGTCAACGATCTGGGCGAACCTTCTTTGTTCGACTCTTTCACGGTGGTCAAAGACGATGCGACAGCCAATACAAGCGTTCTCAAATCGGCTCAGGTGACGGTTGCGCCGAATCCTGCATCCGATGTAATCCGTATCGACGGAGTGATTGCCGACAAAGTGGAAATCTTCTCGATGAACGGAGATTTGGTTAAAGTTGCCAGAAATAGCAACGAAGTGAATGTAAGTTCGCTGGCGACCGGTATGTATGTGGTAAAAATCACTGCTGAGAATGACTTGTTCTTCTCCAAGGTAATGAAAAAATAACCAGAATAACCAACTGCCTCGTTCGGTTTGCATGTTTAGTGCGGGAACGAGGGGGTTATTGTATAAAACGTATTTTTCAGGTTCGAAAGACATCCGAAACAAAACAAATGTTAATCCACTTTTCAGATGCTAAAAAGGGACTTTTTCGCCTTTTTTGAGTGTTTTCAGTAATTACGACCGTCCTCTTTGCCACCATGACCGTGCTAATGTGTAGTGCACTCGGCACCTCGCGAAGATTAGGACGGTCATAATGGCGATTAGGACGGTCGTAATTGGAAAGAGGACCGTTTTCATGGCAAAAAAGCCCCTTAATTTCCTTGGGATATTTGGAACGCCGTCCGTTTTATTTTCAAATATTCGATTCTCCGGGAGTTAAGGTTTTTCACTTTGACGGTGTTTCCGGTTTCCGGCAATCAAATTGCACGGTTTTTCAGACTGCCTGCGCACCTCGCTCCATCTGTTGTCAGTAAAGAAGATTAAAACCATAAAAAGAGTCAATTCAAAATCGATCAAAATTTCGGACGAAATAGAAAAACAGCTAAAAAGAGGGTTATTGTAAATTTCGTATTTAAGACATAAGGTTTTCGAACCTGTAAATGTTAATCCGCTTTTCGAACGTGAAAAAGTTGGTTCTGTTTACTTTTTATGTGTCTTTGTCCTGTATTTTAAGCAGATAAAAAAAGCCTCTGAAGTTGATCAGAGGCTTAAAAGTAGAATTACAATAGCTGTCAAACAAAAGTTATTCTACTTCAATTAATGTTCTACCTAATTTGTGTAACCCTGCGACAATTTTTTCGCGTTGTTGCATACGTGGATTACGTACCCCTTGTATGTAATGACCTAATTGTTTTTCGTTGATTCCTGTTAATCTGCTAATTGCAGCGCGTGATAAAATATTATCGTAATAATGAAGCAATGCACGAGTTGTTAACACAAAATGCAGCTCAAATTCAGTTTGAAGAACTGTTGGAATTTCATCATTATCTTCAATCATTGATTGAAGGTGAAGATTAAAAGATTCAGTAAAACCTTCTTTAAGTCCCTCTAAGGTTTGATGTGTTGCAACAACTGGTAATATATCAGTTCCAGCTGCATAATTATTTAACCAATCAACAGTTACTATTATTTTTTCCATAACTTTTGAATTTTAATGGGTTGTTACTTCCAGCCCGCTTGTTTAAAGATACTGTTTAAAAGAAATTGATCTAATGTTTCGGAAGGTTTACCCCTTACCGTCACTTTGCCTTTCTTTGTTGGATGCTTGAATTGTCTGTGATCGCCTTTTGTACATTGTATATACCAGCCATCTTTTTCAAGCATCTTAATAATTTCAATTACTTTGTAGCTTTTCATTATTTCAAATAACTTTTGTTTGACAATACAAAGATAGCTATAATACTATCATTACGGAAATATTTGATAGTAAAATTGCTAACATTTGTATTGTTTAACACTGATTGTTAATCCGCTTTTCGGACGTCAAAAAGTTGGTTCTGCTTAATCTTTTGTATCTTTGTCCTGCATTTTAAGCAGATATGAATATATGATAAGCTACTTACAGATAGACAAGCTGACCAAGAGCTTCGGCGACTTGGTTCTTTTTGAGGATATTACTTTTGGAATTGCGCAAGGACAGAAAGTCGGGCTGATAGCCAAGAATGGTACAGGTAAAACGACTTTGCTGAATATCATAGCCGGTAAGGAAGATTATGACAGCGGGGCGGTTGTGTTCCGTAACGACCTGCGCGTCGGATATCTCGAGCAGACGCCGCATTATCCGGACGGCTTGACTGTCTTGCAGGCTTGTTTCTACTCGCCGAACGAGACGGTGCGCCTGATTGCCGAATACGAACAGGCGATGGCAAGCGGCGATCATTCCAATCTCGAAGATATACTGCTCCGGATGGATAATCTGAAGGCATGGGACTACGAACAACGGGCGAAGCAGATTTTAGGGCAGTTGAAGATACAGAATTTCGACCAGAAGGTGGAAACGCTTTCCGGCGGACAGCTGAAGCGCGTGGCGTTGGCAAACGTCCTGATTACCGATCCGGAACTGATTATTCTCGACGAGCCGACCAACCATCTGGACCTGGAGATGACCGAATGGCTCGAAGGATACCTGTCTCGTGCGAACATTAGCATATTGATGGTGACGCATGACCGTTATTTCCTGGACCGTGTCTGTAGCGAGATCATCGAAATAGACCGGCAGCAGATTTACCAGTATAAAGGAAATTACAGCTATTACCTGGAAAAACGCCAGGAACGCATAGAGGCTTTGAATACGGAAGTCGACCGGGCAAGCAACCTGCTTCGCAAGGAACTGGACTGGATGCGCCGTCAGCCGCAGGCTCGCGGGACCAAAGCCAAATACCGGATCGACGCTTTCTACGAACTGGAAAAGAAAGCGAAACAGCAGCACGACGCGGGTAACGTGAACCTGGATGTGAAGGCATCGTATATCGGTTCCAAGATTTTCGAGGCGGAACATGTCTGCAAGCGTTTCGGCGACCTGAAGATCGTAGAAGATTTCAACTACATATTTGCCCGTTACGAAAAAATGGGGATTGTCGGGAACAACGGGACCGGGAAGTCAACCTTTATCAAGATGCTGATGGGAGAGGTGGAGCCGGACAGCGGACGGTTCGATGTGGGCGAAACGGTTCGTTTCGGCTATTACAGCCAGGACGGCCTTCAGTTCGACGAGCAGATGAAGGTGATCGATGTGGTCCAGAATATTGCCGAATATGTCGATCTGGGCGACGGGAAGAAAATGGGCGTTTCCCAATTCCTGAACTATTTCCTGTTTGCTCCGGAGAAACAACATAGCTATGTCTATAAGCTGAGCGGAGGGGAGAAGCGGCGTTTGTACCTGTGTACGGTCCTGATGCGCAATCCGAATTTCCTTGTGCTGGACGAGCCGACGAACGACCTGGATATCGTGACGCTGAATGTGTTGGAGGAATATCTGCGGAATTTCAAAGGATGCGCGATTGTCGTTTCCCACGACCGTTATTTCATGGATAAGGTAGTTGATCATCTGCTGGTGTTCCGGGGCAATGCGGACATCAAGGATTTTCCCGGAAACTATTCGCAATATCGTGACTGGAAAGAGGTGCAGGACCAACTGGAAAAAGAAGCCGAAGCTGCCCGCCAGCCGAAACAGGCTCCAGTAGCCGATAAAACGTCCCGTCCCGAAAAAGAACAGAAGAAGAAACTCACTTTCAAGGAACGCAAAGAGTTTGAAGCGCTTGAAGCCGAAATACCGCAGCTCGAAGCCGAAAAAGCCGAGCTGGAAGTGGCGATGAGCAGCGGCACGCTCAGCAACGACGAGTTGCTGGCAAAGTCCGAACGGATTGCAAAAGTAATAGATGAAATAGACGAAAAGACAATGCGCTGGCTCGAATTGAGCGAGTTGGCGTGAATAATGTGCCAATGAGTCAATATGCCAATGTGCCAATTATGAATACGGAGAAGCCGATATTGTGGAACCGGAACTTTGTGCAGTGTTGCATTTCCTATTTCCTGATGAATTTCTCTTTCTACCTGTTGATGCCGACGATGCCGCTTTATCTGGTGGAGGTTTTGGGGATCGACACGGCAAATGTGGGGATTGTATTGTCGAGTTATACGATCGGGCTGCTTTGTGTCCGTCCCTTCTCCGGTTTCCTGGTGGATTGCTTCTCGCGTAAGCCGTTGTATTTATTGGCATTCTTTGTTTTTGCCGTTATGTTTGGCGGCTATTTAGTCGCGGCGACTATGCTGACGATTATGGCGGTGCGGTTTGTGCAGGGCGGCTTTATGGGGCTTACTTCCGTTTCCGGCAATACGATTGCGATCGATGTGATTCCGTCTGCGCGGCGGGGGGAAGGAATGGGGTTCTATGGCCTGACGATCAATTTGGCGATGTCGCTGGCTCCGTTGGTAGCAGTCGTTATCTATGATAAATGGGGATTTCATCCGTTGGTGCTGGTCGGTTTGGTTGCTGCTTTCATCGGTGTCGGGTCCGTTTGTCTGATTCGCTATCCGAAGCGGGAGAAAATGTCGCGTCCTCATTTTTCCCTGGATCGTTTTATCCTGGTGAAGGCGCTGCCGGCAGCGTTGGCTTATATCCTGGTGGCGATACCTTACGGGATGATTACCTCTTTTGTCGTTTTATATGGGAAAGAGATCGAGGTGGCCAATCCCGGCTACTTCTTTATTTATATGGCGGTAGGTGTGGGGACGTCGCGTCTGATATCCGGCCGTCTGGTCGATCATGGCAAGATTCATTGGGTTTCGGTCTGTTCGTCCGTCTGTCTGTTGGTGACGTTCGCTGTGTTTGCAACCGTTCATCATCCTGTGGCTTTCTTCGTTTGCGCCTTGATGATCGGGATCGGGTATGGCGTGGGAGTGCCTGCCTTCCAATGTCTTTTTGTCAACGTCGCTCCGCATAATATGCGCGGGACGGCAACTTCTACCTATCTGACTTCTTTTGATCTGGGTGTCGGGATTGGTATGCTTTCAGCCGGTTTTATCGCTTCCCATGCGGGGCTGGCTATGGCTTACGGGGTGGGAGGCGGTTGTTGTCTGCTCTCCCTGCTTGTCTATTTGCGTTGGGTACGGCCGTCGTATGAGAAATATAAATTATTAGTTTGAAGTATGAAAAGCATTCTGTTAACCATCTTTTTACTGACATATACCTGTTTGCCATGCTTTTGTCAGCAGGCAGTTGATGAAGCATGGGTTGCTTCTATTGATAAAGAATATGCCGTTTTTCCTTCCGAACTTATTTATCTTCAAGTCAGCAAAGGTATTTATGAGACAGGTGAAGACCTTTGGTTTAAAGCCTACCAGTTGAATGCCCAGTCTTTCGGTTTGTCGGATCAAAGCAAGACATTGTATCTGCAAATGATAAATTGCGAAGATAGTATAGTCTGGCAAGAAAAGTATCCGGTAGAAAATGGTATGGCATTCGGCCACGTTTATGTAAGTGAGAAGTTGTCGGAAGGAGATTATTTTCTGGAAGCCTATACCCGCCACTCCTTTCACAATGACACAACTGGAATAATTTCATCCCGTAAAATAAGGGTAGTTAAAAATATCGCTCATGACAGTCAACAACCGGAGAAAATTGAAAAAGATCGTTTGCAGTTTGATCTTTTTCCGGAGGGAGGAAACCTGGTTTCCGGCTTGCCTTCGCGTGTGGCATTTAAGGCGACGAATGGCAGAGGATATCCGGTAGCAGTAAAGGGAACTTTGTATCAAGGAGAAGCTCCGGTCATTCGGTTTGAAAGTCGTCATGACGGAATGGGATCTTTCTTCTTTACGCCTGATTCGGAGAAGAAATATCGTATAGAGTTAGATAATGGTGCAGAGTATTCTTTACCGGAGATTTATCTTCAAGGAATGACTTTATGTTTATTTAAACAAGACAAGAAACACCTGGAATTTTTTATTTCACAAGCGGAAGGTTCGCCTGCTCAAGAAATTTGTCTTTTAGGGCAAATTCGTGGAATGATTTGTTGTGTGGCAAAGGGTGTGTTGAAGGACCGGCTTAAAATAAAAATGCCGCTTAATGAGTTTCCTTATCAGGGAATCGTAGAGTTTACTTTATTTAATGGTAATATGCAACCGGTAGCAGAGAGGTTGGTTTATGTGAATCCGGAAAAGAAGATGCGGATAAAGATTGAACCGGATAAGAAAACATATGCCATTCGTGAAAAAGCGACATTGAAAATAAAGGTTACGGATGAGAATGGCAGACCGTTAAAAACGAATTTGGGCATTAGTGTGTTTGATAAGGCCTATGATAATCCGGCTGATCCGGTAAATATATTGACTCATTGTTATTTGTCTTCCCAAGTACGCGGGAAAATCCATAATCCGCTTTATTATTTCGATGATAAGAATAAAGATCGTATGTCGGCAATGGATTTATTGTTGCTGACGCAGGGGTGGAGGCGGTATGTCTGGAATATAGAAAATGCTCCTGATCATGAGAATCTGTTTTTATCTGATGAAATAATGGGTATACAATCTGTTGGCAGTAAGAAAAAGGGAAAAAAAGCGCAGGGGACGGAACAGCTTATCCAGATATCCGGGGCAGAGGGTAATTCAATGTATATATGGGCCGATTCAACCGGTTCTTTTACCGTCGGTACGGATATGTTGAAAGAACTTCGGGGCGGTTATGTATATTTGAAACCGATGTTGTCGAATGAATATAAACCTAAACTTGAGATAGAAGATTGTTTCGCTCAAATCGATAGCATAAGGAAAAAGAAATCCAGATATTATCCGTCTGCAGAGCCGGAGCAGGATGAAAACGGGCTAATCCTTGATTTGCCTGTAGTGAGCAGTGACAGTACGGTCTTGCTGGACGGTGTAACGGTGACAGGGAAAGCGCGGAGGGCGTTTCGGGATAAGTTTATGGGGCGGTTGGATAGTCTGGCGCAAAAGGATTTGAATAATATCTGGGTTTGTAATACCTGTGGTTTGTTACTGAATTATAAACCGGGATATGACGGACATCATGCGGTAAACGGTTGTCGGGCTGACAGTATGAGTAGACCTGTTGATGGGCAAACTTACAGGATTGCTAAATTTGAACATTTTCAATCTTCCGGAGTTGGCATACCTTTCCGGGTTATTGACGAACAGCTGGTCGTTTATCATGGTCCGCTGTATTCGGAAGCAGAACTGCTCCGTATGAATAACATTTGGCGAGCCAAAGGCTATTATGCCGAACGCGAATTTTACAAGCCGGACGAAATAGACATGCAATTGTCAGCTCCCGATGCCCGCAATACTTTATTATGGAAACCTTCTGTGATAACAGACGAAAAAGGGGAGGCGGAAGTTACTTTCTTTTGTTCCGATATCAACACCGGTTTTATCGGAGTGGCGGAAGGGGTTGATGGAACAGGATTGCTTGGCTCCGGTAAATGCGAATTCAGAGTGATAAGAAAATAGAATGATATGAAAAGTTGTTATTGTTATTTGTTGGCGTTGTTGTTGGTTACTGCTTGTTCTGGTAACGGGAGAAGTGTGAAGAACGAGTTTCGGGGAAAGTTGGTAGCTACCAAACAATTGGTGGAAACGGGCGAGAAGAAATTCAGGCTCGATACGGATACGAAAGTGAAGCCTCCTTATATCCAGATTTATACCGATGATGCGGGCGATTGTTTGTTGACATTTCTGAATAACCGGAAGAATGCTATTTATTTCTATCGCTATTCGGATACGACTTATCTTAAGCAGATTGCATTTGAGCGTGAAGGGGCCGATGCGATCATGAGCGCGGGCGCTTATTATGTCAAAAGTCCGGATTCGATCTATGTGTTCAACCGTCCGTTGATCGAGATCGCTTTGGCGGACAGTACCGGTCGTGTGCATAACCGTGTCACATTGTTGGATAAGGAAGATAAAGAATGGGCGTTGCATAATCCGCAATATCTGTTTTCGCCTGTCGTACCGTTGATGTTGATTGAGAATCATCTGATTTTGCCCGGAATGTCTCCTTTCCCTGAAAATCTGGCAGATAGGGAAAACTTCCGTTTTACCACCTGTATCGATCTGGCGACAAACAAGGTGGAATATCACCATCTCTATCCGGAAGAATTGTTCGGTAACGGCTACAATTGGGGCGGCGACCTGATTCTTCAACCTTATCCGGCTATCAGTCCGGAAGGGAAGATGGTTCATAGCTTTACCTGCTCGCATGATCTTTATATTTCGGATTGGAAGAATGATGCCGAAACTAAAGTTTATGGAGGTGGTAATACTGCCGGAACGATCCGTTCTATTGACCATGAAGCTAAAGGAACGCCGGACGAACTTGTTTATGCTTGCTATATGGAGCAGGATTTATACGCTGCGCTCATTTACGATCCATTCCGCAAAGTCTATTACCGGTATTTGCAACGTGGCTTGCCTGATGCGGATCTGAAAACTCCTCTTGATAGCAAGCCGTTGACAATTATCGTAATGGATGATCAATTCCGCTATTTGGGCGAGACGGAAATCGGTACGGGGCAGGAATGGAATTGGACGAACTCTTTTGTTACGGCCGAAGGGTTGAATATAGAGCATATCGGAGATGAACCCGACGATGACGATTTTCTGACTTTCGGTTTGTTTAATCTGAAAGATTTATGATGGTATGAGCAGACCTGTCGATGGATAAACTTATAGAAATGAATTTATATAGATTGTGTTTATGTAAATATCGATTCGGTCTATATAATCGTGATATTGTGTCTTATTTGTAATATATGTTTCGTTTGTGCTTCAAAAAGATTCTTATATTGTTAAATTGTGCTCGTTTTGATATTGGTTAACAAAGTTTCACTGTATTCAAGAACAATGTTCTAAAACATGTTGTTATATTTGTAGCAGCAAAAAGATAAAAGGTGAAAAGATAGGGGACAGCGGTCCCCGTGTTTAGGTTTAACAATTTAATGTTTAGGTATTATGAGACGTTTAGGTATGGCTGTTGCAGCCGTTTTATTATGTGCAACGATGGGGTTTGCACGTGAAAACCGTAACAATGTGAGTAAAGAACCGTTTGCTATTAACTTTGAAAAATTGAGCAACTATTTGCAGTTGTCATCTTATCAGGCTAATGAAGTGGCAAACATCAACGAGTATTTTCAGGATATGCAGAACGAGAGTCTCAGGTCAAGCGAACAGATGCGCGACAAGAAGATGCGCCAGGCTGTTTATGGGAATCTGAAATTGATGAAGAAGGTTCTTACGCCGGAACAGTATCGCAAATATGTGATCCTGTTGAATGTGACCAACAATAATAACCGTACGTTGAGTTTCTGATTCAAAAAGGTTATTTCTGATAATGGAAGAGATTGCACGCTTTGTGTGTGCAATCTCTTCTTTTTTTTATCTATCTTTGCGCTGTTTTTTAACAAATAATGAACACATATAAATCGAAACAACAACGCAAACATGGAACAACCGCTTAATCTGGCCTCTAATGCCGCATTGAAAAGAAATGTAGCAGACTACACTTTGATTGTTATTGGTGCTTTTTTCCAGGCACTTAGTTACGTCCTCTTTCTTGCTCCGTACAAGATCGTACCGGGAGGTGTGTATGGTATCTCGATCGTACTTCATTATGTGACAAAAGGAGTTTTCTCTTTTATGCCCGATGGTCTTCCGATGGGTGCGACGGCCCTCTGCTTCAACATCCCGCTGATGATTCTGGCAATGAAAAAGATCGGTTTGGCGTCCGGGCCTAAAACGATCGTGACGTTTGTGTTGATTTCCATCTTTACAGACTCATTGTCCTATTTATTGGGAAATCAACCTTTGGTTGAGAACGATAGCTTTATCGCTTGTTTCTATGGCGGCGCGATCTTGGGTATCGGTGTGACTTGCGTGTTCCGGGCGCAGAGTACCAGTGCGGGAACGGATGTACTGGCACGTGTGATTGCCAATAATTCGAATCTGAAAGTCAGTAATATGATTATCGTGTTGGATTCGTTGGTAGTCTTGCTGGGGCTGATTGTGTTCCGTGACTGGGCGGTTCCTTTGTATTCGTGGTTTACTATCTTCGTTTACGGGAAAATCGTGGAGATGTTCCAGACCGAGAATCCCAACCGGGCTGTCTTTATCGTATCCCGGAAAACACAGGAAATAAAGGAACTGATCGTCGGGAAGATGGGAATGCGCGGTACTTTTTTGCACGGACGTGGTATGTATGAAGGCAAGGAGAAAGAAATCATCTTTACCATTGCTGAACGTAAAGACCTGCCCCGTCTGAAAGACGAGGTGAAGGAGATCGATCCGAACGCCTTTATCTCCACCATGCACGCGAGCAAGGATTCACCACGACCGGGAATCTAAAGAGTTGAAAGTTGAGAATTGAAAGTTGGAAGAGGTGGATTGAAAGTTAAAAAGTGGTAGCAAAAATAACTTTCAACTTTCAATTTTCAACTTTCAACTAAAATACATACCTTTGCCACATTTAAAAACAAACTGTAAGAAAGAAATGCCTAATATTTCACAACGAGGAGTCAACATGCCGGCTTCTCCTATCAGAAAGCTCGTTCCGCTTGCCAATCAGGCTAAAGCTAAAGGTACTAAGGTGTATCATCTGAATATCGGCCAGCCCGATCTGCCTACGCCCGAAGTCGCGATGGAAGCGATGCGCCGTATCGACCGTAAAGTGCTGGAGTATTCTCCGAGTGAGGGTATCCGCAGTTTCCGTGAAAAGCTGGTGAAATATTATGCGAAATTCAATATCCTTGTGGATGTTGACGATATCATCATCACGACCGGCGGATCGGAAGCCGTCTTTTTCTCTTTCATGGCTTGTCTGGACCCGGGAGACGAGATTATTGTACCGGAACCGGCTTATGCCAACTATATGGCGTTTGCCATTTCGAGCGGTGCCGTGATCAAGACGGTACCGTCTACGATTGACGAAGGGTTTGCCCTTCCTTCCGTGGAGAAGTTCGAGGAGCTGATCACACCGCGCACGAAAGCGATCCTGATCTGTAACCCGAATAATCCGACCGGTTATTTGTACACGCAGAAGGAGATGGACCAGATTCGCGATATCGTAAAGAAATATGACCTGTTCCTGTTCTCCGATGAGGTTTACCGTGAGTTCTGCTATACGGGTGCGCCCTACATTTCCGCCTTCCACCTGAAAGGGATCGAGAATAATGTCGTGCTGGTCGATTCCGTATCGAAACGTTACAGTGAGTGCGGTATCCGTATCGGAGCACTGATCACGAAGAACCAGATGGTGAAGGAAAATGTTATGAAATGGTGCCAGGCCCGTCTGAGCCCTCCTTTGATCGGCCAGATCATTGCCGAGGCTTCGCTCGACACACCGGAGGAATATATGCTGGATGTGTATAACGAATATGTGGAACGCCGTAAATTCCTGATAGACGGCTTGAACCGTATTCCCGGCTGCTATTCACCGATACCGATGGGGGCATTCTACACCGTTGCCAAGCTACCGGTGATGATGCTGATAAATTCTGTGCCTGGTGTCTGAGTGAGTTCGAATATGAGGTCAGACTGTCATGATGGCTCCGGCCTCCGGTTTCTACACGACTCCGGGCTTGGGAAAGAATGAAGTCCGTATCGCATACGTCCTGAAAAAAGAAGATCTGGCAAAAGCGCTTGTGGTGCTTCAGAAGGCACTGGAGGCTTATCCTGGTAGAGTTATGTAATGAATTTAGAACTATTTATAGCAAAAAGAATCTATTTCAGCAAGGAGGGGGAGCGGAAAGCTACGCCTCCGGTCGTTCGTATCGCTATGGTCGGCATTGCTTTGGGGTTAGCTGTTATGATTCTTTCTGTTGCTATAGTCATTGGTTTTAAGAAGGAGATCCGGAACAAAGTGATCGGTTTCGGATCCCATATCCAGATCACGAATTTCGATAATAATACGTCTTACGAATCGACGCCTGTTGCGGTAAGCGATACGTTACTCAATCATCTTAAATCCTTTCCCGGCATCACGCATGTGGAGGCCTTTGCTACGAAACCGGGCATTCTGAAAACAGATACCGATTTCCAGGGAATTGTACTGAAAGGGGTGGATGAGAACTACGACTGGACCTTCTTTCGTAATAATCTGAAAGAGGGAGAGATTCCTGTTTTTGATAAGGATAAGACCTCTACCGATGTGTTGATTTCCCGTTATCTGGCTAATATGCTCGGATTGAAAGTCGGCGATTCGTTCCTGACTTATTTCGTGGGTGAAAATATTCGTCCCCGCAAATTTCATATCACAGGTACTTACGAGACAGGTTTTGTCGATTATGACAAGATATTTGTGATGGCTGATATTCGCCAAACCCGCCGCCTGAACGATTGGGATGCAGACGAGGTAAGCGGTCTGGAGCTTCAGGTGGATAATTATGACCATCTGGATCAGATTGCAGAAGATCTGTATTTCGATATTGCAGAGAAACAGGACCGGAATGGCAATAGTTATTATACCCGCTCCGTCAAGGAAATGAATCCGATGATATTTGACTGGCTGGATGTGCAGGACATTAACGTAGTCGTGATTCTTGTTCTGATCCTTGCTGTTGCCGGGTTTACGATGATTTCCGGCCTTTTGATCATTATCCTCGAACGTACCAATATGATCGGTATCCTGAAAGCATTGGGAGAATGCAATACCAGCATTCGCAAGATATTTCTTTATATCTCCTTTTTCCTGATCGGCAAGGGGATGATTTGGGGGAATGTGATTGGAATTGCGCTTTGCCTAATCCAATCCTTTTTCCATGTTGTGAAACTGGATCCGTCCATCTATTATCTGGATGCAGTGCCTATCGACTTGACGGTATTGTCTCTTGTCCTGCTGAATGTCGGTACGCTGGCCGCCTCCATGTTGATGCTGTTAGGGCCTTCCTACCTGATAACCCGTATCGAGCCGGCTAAAAGCATACGGTTTGAATGATTTATTTATGGCTTTGGTCGCCTGGCGGTGGAAAAACGAGGACTGTTGTCTGTGACAGATGAAAAAAGTACGGAGATAAAAGGTTTATTATCAGTGATGATTGAAAAATGATGAAAAATATATGCCGGCAACTCTTGCATAATTCAAATAAACCACCTACTTTTGCATCGCAATTCAGAGGAATGGCGGTGAAAAAAGAAATAATGGTTCGGTAGTTCAGCTGGTTAGAATACATGCCTGTCACGCATGGGGTCGCGGGTTCGAGTCCCGTCCGGACCGCTCAAAATAAACATTTTGGTGCGTTAGTTCAGTTGGTTAGAATACATGCCTGTCACGCATGGGGTCACGGGTTCGAGTCCCGTAGCACCGCGAAAGCCTTGGAAGTGAATACTTCCGGGGCTTTTTTATATCATACCTTTCCTGCTTTATTATGATGTCGGACGACAGTAATGAGTTCTTTTTTGAAGCTTGTTAAATAGATATGCAAAGCGCTTTTTCTTTTAAAATGGAACAATAAAACTTGCTTATCCGATTTATAGTATTATCTTTGTATCAGAGTTTGAGTTACGTATTATTATCGTATAGTTCTTCTTTTCAAAAAGTAGGTCTCTCCATTAATTTTCCTCCTCATACCCTATTAGTAATTAATAAAAATAAAATTTCAAATGAACATTTACATTACAGGCTTGAACTATAGCATTAATGATGCTGACTTAAATGATCTGTTTGCGGAGTATGGAGAAATTACTTCTGCAAAAGTTATTATGGACAGAGAAACAGGGCGCTCCAGAGGATTCGGCTTTGTAGAAATGCCGAACGATGCAGAAGGCCAAAAAGCAATCGATACGCTTAACGGAACGGAATTGGAACAGAAAGTTATTTCAGTAAGCGTTGCACGTCCCCGGACGGAAAGACCTTCAAACGGTGGTGGATACCGTGATAGAGGAGGTTATAACAATAGAAGATATTAGTTTTCTTTTATATGAGGATATGTCAAAAATTGTAATAGGTTTTTGACATATTCTTTCCTTACAGTTTAGTTAGCACCTGCCCCTTAATGCAATATCAGGACTCTCAAATCCTGTATTTTCCTGTGTTAGAAATTATTTTGCATTCTACTCAAGTCTTTATATGATAGATTGATAATTAATAAAATAAATATATATTACATGGCAAAATCCGTAACATTTAATAAACGAGAAAACGAAAAAAAGAAACAAGCCCGAAGAGCAGAAAAGCAAAAGAAGAAAGAAGATAGAAAGTTGCTTGGGAAAGCCAGTAGCTTTGATGATATGATCGCTTATGTTGATGAAAATGGAGTCATAACATCTACTCCCCCGGAATTCAATCCTAACAAAGAAGAGATAAAGCAGGAAGAAATTCTTATATCAGTCCCTAAAAAAGAAGAAATAGAGACCCCTTCCGTTCTGAGAGGACGCATAGATTATTATAATGAATCGAAAGGTTATGGTTTTATTAAAGACCTTGATGGTAATGAGAAATACTTTTTCCATGTGAGCAATAATTCTCTTGCCGATATTTCTGAAAATGATATTGTTACCTTTGACCTCGAACGGGGCCTGAGAGGTATGAATGCTATAAATATTAGTCTTGAAAATGAATCGGAAAACGAAAAATAAAATTTAAGATATGAAAAAAGGTGAGACCATGAGGTCGGATGCAAATTTATCCAGTCAGTTAACAAAGAATGCTCTGAAAGAACATAAGAAAAGAGTAGGGGAAGTGGTGCTTGTCGCTATTAGCCCGCGTACGACAATCGAACTCCCTGCTAACCTGTCGCAAGCAGAGAGGGATGTCCGCATAGAACTTTACAAAAAGCTGCATAGCTCTAAGGTATAGAATGATAAAAGAAAAGGTTGTCGGTGAAGACAACCGCTCTTTATTTGAATGATAAGCTATTCCATTAATGCAAAGCAACACCAAAGTACAGGCGCTTGTCCATGATAGTCACCTGCTATTCTTCGACGGTCATAATAATACTGCTTATCATTCTTTTTATTGGTTCCAACACACACTTCTGTAACATCTCCTTCTTCATTAATATAAGGAACTAATGCCATCCAAGCTTTGTGTACAACCGGAGAATATTCTTTTTTATCCAGCCATCCCGATTTGACACCTGTGATCATGGCGTATGTGAACATCGCTGTGCCTGACGTTTCCGGCCAGCACTCAGGGTCATCTATCAGCTGATTCCACATGCCGCCCGGCAATTGATATTCTTTCAGGCTTTTCATCATTAAGAGATATCCTTCCAATATGCGGGGGCGGTCCTTATTGTCTTTCGGTAAATAACGAAGCAATTCTGTCATGCCTACAGCCATCCAGCCGTTTCCACGTCCCCAGAAAAACGGCACGTCCGGAGCATGGAAGAACAGGCCGTTGGGACGTTGGAGTTCATCCAGATACATCACCATTTCACGGGCGGCCCGGTCTATATATTCTCTTTTCCCTGTGCTTTTGTATGCTTGTGATTGGATGATCGTGATCATAAACATATCGTCGATCCATAGACGGGTTTGCCAGGAGAATCCTTTTTCAGCCCATTCTTTCTCTTTAGCTGTTGCGCTGTCAGGCACTTGCCATTGTGTATCTGCATATGGCATACCCATATCCAAATAACGTTTGTCATTTGTGATTTGGTAGAACTCAAGCGGCAGACAGCCAAACATATTCAAATCTACGTGGTACATGAGCGGTCGATAGTCCGCTTCAGTGGTAAACAGTGGTTCGAACTTGTTTTGAAGTTGTTTGAACAGTTCGTTGTCTTTGGTTACAGTCGCATATTTTAAGGCTCCATACCAAGTACAAACTTCTGCATAATGGATACCATCTTTTCCATTCTTATTATGAAACATATGCTTGGTAGAAATAAATCGTTTGCTTACCAGTTCCCCTACCTCTTTAGGTGTATAACCTTCCGGAAAGTTGTCGAAATCGGATTTGGAACTCGTTGCGCATTGTGTAAAAAATAATAGACATGCTAATGGAATAAAGAATTTTGTTTTCATGTTAGTTTAATAAATAGGAAGCTACCCGTTGAATTCGGGTAGCTTCGATTAGACATATTTAATTAATAGTAACCTTGATTTTGTTCTTCAGCATCCGTTCCTCTTGGATTCAAGCGGTCTATGTGCTTTTGAGGAATCGGACGAAGCTTATGGTGTGATTTGAAGGTTACGGCTCCTTCAGTGTTCCATTTCTTAACGTACTCTTCCAGTTTTTCGCACCGTACCAAATCAGTCCAACGGCAGGTTTCACCTAACAGTTCACGTCCGCGTTCATCTAATATGAAGTCGATGAAGTTACTTTGGAGATCTGCTGCCGTTACTTGAATACTTGCAAAAGTATTATTGGTATCTCCCATTTGTCCGCCTTCTTCACGCCAGTATTGAGGCATTTTGGTTTCGCCATCTTGCCATGCTGCACGTTTACGGACTATATTGATATAGTCGGCTGCCGTTTGGTAATCGCCATTGCGCCCGGCTGCTTCCGCTGCAATCAGATAGGTTTCCGCCAAACGCATTTTTACCCATTCGCGTCCACCTTGTGCATCATTAAAGGATAAACGTAGAGGGTCGAAATATTTGAGCAGAGGAGGATAATACCGGCTGTTATTTGCTACGTTTTCCTTATCCCAGGCAAAATATTTGTAACGATACGTTTCTGTAGTCGGATTTATACTATAATAGATGGCTGTATCTCCCACTTCTAAACCGGCACCTTCACGATTGGCATAATAAGCCCATTTAAAGCTCTTATAAAAACGGGAGTCATTTTTGCGGTCAAATAATTCCTGCATAGTCTTTTGTGACTGGAGATGTCTTCTATATGGACGTCCGTTTTCAAGGTCTCTCGTCATGCCGGGTTGATCTTCATACCAGGATCCCCAGTACATGTGGAAAGTGTTACCGTCTCCCCGGTAAACAGGATCGGTTGTAAACTGGACGGAAAAGATTACTTCCTTATTCCCCTGATTATTTATATTCCACAGGTCGGCAAAATTAGGTAACAGTTCATATTGTCCGCTGTTGATGACCATTTGTGCATATTTTAATGCATTTGCCATGTCGGAGGATTGTTGCCCGCGCTGATCACTGACTGCGCTTCCACGTGTGAGATATACCTTTGCTAATAGATGAGCTGCTGCATATTTGGCGGCTTTCCCTGTTTTTGCCGGTTTTTCAGGAGAATATTGCACGGCGTATTCCAGATCTTTGATTATCTGATTATAAATATCAGCAACTGGAGCACGGTGAAATTCCGTTCTTACATCGAATGATACATCCAAGACCAAAGGAATATTCCCGAAATGTTGTACCAGTTCAAAATAGAAAAATGCGCGTAAGAATGACATTTCAGCAAGAGCTACTTGCTTTTGGGCTTCTGTCATTGATGAGGAACCTTCAACTTGTTGTATTACCAAGTTTGCTGTATTGATCGCCTTGTAGTGATTTTCCCAGAACTCATATAAAACTCCGGCATCAGGGTTTAGCTGGCTTCCGTATTTGTTAAAAGCATCAGCTGCGTTCCCGGGTCCTCTGCCTGTGTGAACAGGTCTGTACCGTATTCTGTGAGAACATTGTATCTTTCGCCTCCTGCTCCCCAACGCATAAAGCTATAAGTCGCTGTTGCCGCAGATTCTACGCCGGCAACAGTCCCGTAATAATCGGGTGTTAAACGGGGAAGGTCTTTCTCCTTCAGATAATCATCACAACTTGTAAGCCCTAAACTTGTGCTTACCAAACTAAGAAGAATAAACTTCTTTAAATTATTTGATTCTTTCATTGTTTCTGATTTTTTAGATTAAAAACTTAAATTAAGTCCAACTAACCAGGTCGATGGAGTAGGACGTGTATAGCCTACTGCTCCTTCCGGATCTACTCCGCTATAGTTGGTCCACATCCATGAATTTTGTGCCTGAACATAAACACGACAGCGTGAAATGTCCCATTTATTTGTAATCTGACTTGGAATGGTGTAGCCCAAGGTTACATTACGAAGTTTGATAAAGTCGCTTTTTTCATAATGTAACGTCTCATAATACGGGAGAAAATCGACGCCTTCAATCGGACGGGGAAAAGCATTTGTCGGATTCGTCGGAGTCCAGTAATCGACTTTTACATTGCCGTTTCTGTGTGCTTGATTCAGATAACTGATGTTGTTCTTGACCATTGCACCAAAGTTCCCTTCGAAGAAGAAGCTGAAGTCAAAATCTCTATATTTGAAGGTGTTGTTTAAACTCAATATGACTTTAGGTCTTTGCTGTCCTTGAATGACACGGTCTTCGGAGGTGATTTTATAATCACCATTGTCCCACAGGCGGATAGTACCCGGAGCAAAGTTACTTCCGTTTTGGTTGAACTTTTCCATCTCGGCACGATCTTCCGGTGTGTCTTGCCAGATACCGATTTTCTTATAATTATAGAAAACATTGATTGCCTCACCAATAAACCAGGAGTTACCGGTATCATCTTCTTTACCATTGTATAATTCTACGATTTCTTCTTTATTGGCATACATCATGAGGTCGGTAGTCCATGTGAAATCCTTTTTATTGATATTGAGTGAGTTTAATGTAACCTCAATACCTTTGTTACGTGTTTTTCCTACATTCGATTTTATTTGATTAAAACCGGATACAATCGGTAATTGTCTGTCTAACAGCAAATCTTTTGTGTTTTGCAGATACAAGTCAATTGTTCCGTTCAATCTGCTTCCGAAGAATCCGAAGTCAATACCTGCATTCCACTGGCCTGTAGTTTCCCAGGTTAATGTCGTATTGGGCATTTTGTCAGGAGCATAACCGAATATGGATTCACTGCCGTAATTGTAAGGTTTTTGTGCCAACGTCCCTTTTGTTTCATAAGGAGATACCTCTGAACTGGCAACAACACCATAACCTACGCGTAACTTTAGGTTGCTGAGGAATGTAGCATTTTGCATAAATGATTCTTCATTAATACGCCAAGCCAATGCTGCAGCAGGGAAAGACACCCATTGATGTCCTTCAGCCAGGCGTGAAGATCCGTCATATCGGGCTGAAACGGTTGCCAGATATTTCCCTTTAAAACTGTAATTCAATCGGGCCATGAAAGAAGCTAATTTCCATTGAGTCTTGCCGCTTTCCGTTTTTTCGGGGTTGGAAGCTGAACCTACATCATTGTACAACAATTCGTCAGCAGGTATTCCCTGGACCGGGATTTTATTATATTCCCGCATGTATTCGTTAATAGATTGCAGTAAAGTCACGCCAACAGTGTGTTCATTAAAAGTTCTGTCATAGAATAACAGGTTTTCCCAAGTAAACATGGATCTGTTTTCTGTTCCGTTTCTGGCATAATTCATGGCATTACCTCGTGCTAATGCCGATTGGAAATTGTAATCCTGCCTGGTCTCGTAATCGATACCTAAATTTGTACGGAACCGAAGCCCCTGCAGAGGTAGCGCGATATCGGCATAATAACTGCCGATAAATCTGTTTATTTTTAATGGACTTTCAATGGCTCCTTCCGCTAACTTTAGTAATGGGTTAC
The DNA here is from genome assembly GCF_003477465.1 of Parabacteroides sp. AF48-14. Taxonomy (NCBI): domain Bacteria; kingdom Pseudomonadati; phylum Bacteroidota; class Bacteroidia; order Bacteroidales; family Tannerellaceae; genus Parabacteroides; species Parabacteroides sp. AF48-14. The sequence goes on along the minus strand of NZ_QUDI01000029.1, from coordinate 30,799 downwards.
GCCACTGATCGTCAGTGCCTGAAACTTTTTCCAATAATTCGCCATTGTCGTCATAAAAACGTCCCAAAGGCATAACGCGCCAGGAGTCAAACAGGTTTGCCCCTCTTTCCTGTTTGGAATGGGTGTATGCGGTGAATGCTCCGAATTTGATATACTTATTGACTGAGTGTTCGAGATTCAGACGGATCGAGTAACGCGAAAAATCTTCATCTTTAACAAGGCCTTTATAATCATAATAGGAGCCGCTGAATGTAAAGTTGGTGTTCTCGTTCCCTCCGCGTACACTTAACTGATGGTCGGTGACCATGCCTGTGCGTTGTACAGCGTCCCACCACTTGCTTCCTGAACGAACTTTAGAAGGATCGTAGTTGCCATTTGTATCGTAGGCCATTCGTATGGATTCCAATGTGTAGGGATCGTTTGTGAAAGAACTGATCTTCTGGTCTTCTTCCCAACTTGGTGTTGCTGAAAGATATTTACCTGTAGAGCGGTATGATTCACGAACAGTTTCTGCATAAGCAGCACCGTCCATATATTCCAATTGGTTCAGTACGGTTTGGAAACCCACATATCCGTTATAATCGACCTGGGTTTTCCCGGCTTTTCCCTTTTTGGTGGTTATCAAGATAACACCGTTTGAACCTCTGGCACCATAGATGGCTGTTGCAGAAGCGTCTTTAAGGACATCGATAGTTTCAATATCAGATGGGCTGATTTCATTGAGGCCTCCCACAACCGGAATCCCGTCTACTATATAGAGAGGATCGCTGCTACCGCTGATAGAACGTTTACCTCTGATGAGAACGGAAGGACTTTCACCAGGTTGTGTCGTCGAATTGGAAACGAATACGCCGGGAATACGTCCCTGAATGGCTTGAGTCGCGCTTGTTACAGGTGATTTGGATATTATATCCGAGTTCACGGATGCTACCGAACCGGTAAGGTCTTTTTTCTTAACGGTACCATATCCGACTACGACGATTTCTTCCAATCCCATTGTTTCTGCTTCCAATGCAATGTTCAGGTTTGATTGGTTACCCACTTTTATTTCCTGGGACTGATAGCCGATATAGGATACGACAAGAACCGGGTTCGCTTCAGTAACGGAGAGAGAAAATTTACCGTTCATGTCGGTTACCGTTCCTATTGTCGTTCCTTTCACAACAATATTCACTCCGATTAAAGGCTCTTTCATATTGTCGACAATCGTACCGGTGATAGTTCTTGTCTGTTGTTGTAATACAGGAAAAGACGGATTCCCCTTTTTTACTTTTGCGATTGATACTTGGCGGTCATTAATGGTATAGACCAAGTCTGTATCGGTAAAAAGGTTATTTAGAATAACATCTAAAGTTTTAGAATTGACTTTTATGTCAACTTTCTTTTCCAAGTCGTGACGGACATTGTCGGAAAAAAAGAAGACATACTCTGACTTTTTCTCAATAACCCCGATTACTTCTTTTATTGACTGCTTGTTGATGTCAAGCGAAAGTAACGTGTTTTGAGAATAGGTCATAGAAAAAGAGTTTCCAATGCTAAAGACCAATAAAATAATTATGATTTTCATAATATGCAAGGTATAACGTAGACCGTTAAACCACGATCTATCGAGATAATGATTTATTTTCATATATTTGTAGTGATTTTAAAAGTTTAGTACGCAATAAGAACTTTGGAATCTTATGCCGGGTAATACTGCAATATTGTCCGGCATACTTTTTTTCATAATGGATGTTTCATAGGCATTTCAATTTAAATTAGACTTATTGTTAGCAAATGTGATTGTTCTTATCTTTTCTGTACAAATATCCGATCTGTTTTCTGTGAATATTCGATCGGTATTGTGTTGTATATGGTTTTCATAACATCTTCTAAATTATCAAATAAAACTAATTTCCCGTTACATTTCAGTTGTGCAATGTTTTCATCATAATCAATAGGTGTGTCATAATAGCGAGATAAACGTTTTAAAATATTGGATAGCGGTTCGCTTGTGAATTGGAGGTAGCCTTCCTTCCAACTGATATAATTATTTACATTGATCTTTTTTACGGATATCTGATCTTTTGAAACGGATAACATCTGGCTGGGTTGCAAGCGTGCTTTTTCTTCATCGACACTGACATCTACGCAGCCTTCTACCAATACAACCGAATAATCCGTATCTTCATCATAGGCCGTTACGTTGAATTGAGTACCCACGACATTTATTTCCATACGATCTGTATTGACATAAAAAGGCTGGTCCTTATTCTTTTCCACTTCAATGTAGATTTCACCATTTACCCATATTTCCCTTTTGTTTGCATCAAAAGTTGTCGGGAACTTTAGTGTGGAGCCTGAATTGATCCAAACTTTGGAGCCGTCGGCCAATGTCAGGCTCGAGCGTTTCCCTTTAGGTACAATCAAGGTGTTTAATGTGGTTTCTTCCACTACCGTTTTTGATACTTTTATTTGTTCGGCTCCTGCGTTTGCCGTGATTTCTCCTTTTTTGTCATATTTGATGTCAGCATCTTTTTCAAATGTGATGGTTTTGTTATTGGCCAGCACCAATTGTATATCTTTATGATTGACTGAACTGCTGTCTACCGTAACAAGCAGGTTCTCTTGTGTGATTTCATTTTTACTTGAAAATAACGGTTGTAACAATATCAACAGTAGTGCGACACAGGCTACTGCCGATGCTGTCAGATATATCCGGAATCGACGTTGTTTATTCCTGCGTTCTATATCTTTCTGTATTAATTCAAACAAGTTTTGTTTCTCTTCCTGAGAAAGCTTTTGTGCATTCAATTTTATTGATTTTAAAATACTTATTGCTTCTTCTATCTCGTCTATCAGATGTGGGTTGTCCTTCATAAACATCTCCCAATAGAGATTGTCTTCCTGAGTAGGAAATAATCTCCATTGGATAAAAGATTTATTTTGTAACCACTGATTCGATAGCATATTCAATTCGTTTTCATAGTAGAGACGATTTGCTTTTTATTTTGTACCCATTATTTCTAAATATTTTCATCGCGCATACGTTTTATTGCTCTGGAGATAAGTTTTCTTGCGGCTGGAGCAGTCATATCCAATAGATTTGCCACTTCTTCGTACTCCATTTCTTGTATGAAGCGTAAATAGACTGCTTCTCTTTGTCTATCGGTTAAGATTTCCAGTAAGTTTTTTATTTTGTTTTCAAGAGTCAGTTTGTCTTCGTTGTCAATTAACTCATCTAAAACAGAAGGCTCGATTAAAAAAGGTAAATCAGTAACTTCTACGATATTCTCTTTATTTAAGGATTTGTAGATGTCAAACAGGCGGTTTTTAAGCATTCGGAATAAATAATATTTCGGATGCGTAATTCCGTTCAGTTGCTTCTTGTTCGTGTAGAATTTGAAAAAAGTATCCTGTATTGCGTCTTTAAGCGTTTCCCGTTCAAAACCTAATCCTATGCCATAGGCAAATAGTTCATCGACATATTTATCATATATCAATGAAAAAGCATTGTTGTTTCCCTCCAGAAAAGCGAGTAGCAAATTCTGACCTTCTTCGTCGCTTGCATTTCTGTTTTCGTCGTATTTGTTTGTTTGACTCACTTAAAAACGGATATTCTGTTCATTCTTGTTAAATACAAAAATAGTAAAAAATACTATGCTGAAAAGAAAACCGTTTGTTATGTGTAATTTTAGAACTGCTTACCAGTTATTTCAGTATCGAAATAACCTTGAAAAGCATTGCCCGCGTCATGATTTTATTATTCAAAAAACTTACGATATAACCTGTGATACATGCCGCAATCAACGAACCTTCCCTGACTCCTTCAATTCGTTGTGTGAAAATCAGAGATAATAGAATAGCGATCGTTACCAGGGTAAAGTCAAATACGACTTTGAACTTGCCGAATTCTTTGTTATAACGGCGTGAGGCATAATTGACAAATCCTTCGGCACTCATCATCGCTACCTGAGGCTTAATCTCTAACACGACACCGATAGACTGGACAACGCATCCGATCAATAATAACCCGATCGACATGATGTAATTGGAAGGCTGTAAACCTTCTGTTATTGCCATATTAAAATCGATAAAGGCAGAAAAGAGGAATGAAAACGGAATTTGTAGAAGAATTGAAATCCTGTCCTGGCGGCTTTGGATTCCACGTATAAGCCAGAATTGACCTAATATAAGTAATACATTGACAATGAAAGTGCAAGTCCCTAAAGAAAGCGGGCTGTTGAGGCTTAATACATAGTTTACACTTGAAATGGGAGTTGTCCCTAATGTAGAGTGTATGATTAATACAATTCCGGCTGCTAAAAAATATAATCCGATGATAAATACCAAATACTTTTTTAAAATGATTTTTATATTCATATCTCACGACAATAATTTAATCAGATCTAATTGCTTCCCGCAATTAAGTGTATGCAAATGTCGCTATTTTTTTGTGAAGCAAATTGTATTTTGGGTGAAAAAACGTTATTCGTGAGGGCTATTTTTATTGTGTATTCGCCGGAAGGATAGAAAGATTTTGTATCTTTAGAGCAACTAAACAGGGTATCTTATGTTTGAACATTTTGATTTTCAGCAGATGATCAGTGCATTCATTGTATTGTTTGCTGTGATTGATATAATTGGTTCTATACCAATCATAATCAATCTGAAAGAAAAAGGTAAGGATGTGAACGCCATGAAGGCTACGGTTATCTCTTTTTTATTGATGATCGGGTTCTTTTATGCGGGTGATGTTTTGCTGCGGCTTTTCCATGTGGATATCGAGTCGTTTGCAGTGGCGGGATCGTTTGTGATTTCCTGCTCTCTCTGGAAATGATCCTGGACATAGAAATCTTTAAAAACCAGGGTCCGATAAAGGAGGCGACGCTTGTGCCGCTGGTCTTTCCTCTGCTGGCCGGCGCCGGTTCATTTACTACGTTGTTGTCTTTGAGGGCGGAATATGCCAATGTCAACATCGTGATCGCGTTAATACTGAATATGGTATGGGTGTATTTTGTTGTCCGTATGACGACCCGTATCGAACGTTTTTTCGGGAAAGGCGGAATTTATATTATCCGGAAGTTTTTCGGCATTATTCTACTGGCGATATCGGTCCGATTGTTCACGGTTAATATCAATCTGTTGATGGAAGCGATACAAGGGCATTGAGCAGGAACTATAAAGCTTCCTTTTTGCTTTTTACCTGTCCTTTTGGGACAACCGAATAGCTGCTGTAATCTCCGGCTAACTGGTTAGGCATCAAGTTTACGGATTTAACAGCAATGCCGTTCCCTTTTTTCGTAAATACCAGACACTGGTCATTTAGCTTTCTTTCTTCCAGATTGAATACCATATTCGGATTAAAATGCTGCCCGTTCACCCGTACTTCAAAATGGAGATGTTCGGTTGTTGCCCGTCCGGTGCGCCCTGTCAGTGCGATCGGCTGGCCTGCTTTTACGTGGTCGCCCGGTTTAACGAGGTTTTTGGAATTATGGCTGTAGACGGTTTCCAACCCGTTATAATGGCGCACTACGACTACATTCCCGTATGCGTAGTAAGGTTTTGCCAGACGGACGATCCCTTCAAAAGCGGATACGATTGTGTCGTTTGCACAAGTTTTCAAGTCCACACCCGAATGATGTCTTCTGCGTCCGGCATAAGGAGAGATTACTTTGGCTCCGGGTAAGGGAAATGCATAATCCTCTTTTTGTATGAGGCTGAGGTCGATCAGCATGGATGTTTCGTCAGCCATCAGTTTTGGATCCGCTACGGCGATATCGCTTTTCTCTCTGGCTGAAAAGTTTTCTGTTATATTTTTGCGTGGAGATGTTTGCGGGTTCAGTTCCGGTTCTTCCGGGAACAAAAAAGCGAAATCTGTGGCAGGAAGAGGCACTTCTGTTACCGGCAGGATCAAAATTGATTCTTGTTGCGGGACAGGTTGCGTTTGAGCCGTCCACAAAGAGTGGCAGGCACTTAATACAAATAATATGATGATTAACAGTAGACTATAGTGTGTTTTAAACATCTTGTGAAATTGTTAGCGCTACAAAAATAGGGAAAAACGGCTAAAGAAAATATCTCCTTTTTATTTGTTTACATATCATTCCGATTTCTTTATATTTATTATTGTATCGGAATTTGAGAGGGATTAAGTGAAAAAAGGCTTCCGAAATTGCTTCGGAAGCCTTTGAATGCCAAACTATTTGTGATTACTCACTTATCATTTGAATAAAGAACGGGCAATACCCAGTTCCAAACCGCGTAATTCAGCCAAGCTGCGTAGACGGCCGATGCAGGAATAACCCGGGTTTGTTTTTTTATGCAAGTCATCGATCATCTGGTGGCCGTGATCCGGACGCATGGCGATCGAGCAACCGCGCTCCTGCTCGATTTCGAGAAGCGCTTTCATAACTTCATAAACATTTACGTCGCCTTCCAGCAAGTTTGCTTCGTAGAAGTTTCCGGCTTCGTCGCGTTTTGTACTGCGTATGTGGACAAAGTCGATACGGTCGCCGAAGCGTTTCATCATACCGGCCAGATCATTATCGCCACGCACACCGAACGAACCGGTGCAAAGGCACAAACCATTGCTCTTGTTCGGAATCGCTTCGATCAGTTTGCAGAAATCTTCTTCTGTGCTCAGGATACGTGGTAAACCGAGAATAGGATAAGGAGGATCATCCGGATGGATAACCATGCGTGCGCCAACTTCGTCGGCAACCGGAGTAATCTCTTTCAAGAAGTAGATCAGGTTGGCACGAAGTCTTTCCGCGTCGATATCTTTGTAGCGGTCCAGTTCTGCACGGAACTGGTCCAGTGTGAAGCTCTCTTCCGAGCCGGGCAGACCTGCGATCATATTCCGGATCAGCAATGCCTTGTCGTCTTCCGTCATTTCATCGAGACGGGCTTTTGCGATTGCTTTTTCTTCGTCCGTATATTCCTGTTCGGCTGCAGGGCGTTTCAGGAGATAAAGGTCGAAAGCCATGAAAGCGGCACGTTCGAAGCGCAACGCCTTGGAACCGTCCGGCATGGTGTAAGCCAAGTTGGTACGCGTCCAGTCCAGAACCGGCATGAAGTTATACGTGATCACACGAATGTCGCAAGCAGCCAGATTGCGGATACTTTCTTTATAATTATCGATATATTTCTGGAAGTCTCCACTCTGTGTCTTGATATGTTCGTGTACAGGAACACTTTCCACAACGCTCCAGCGCAAGCCGGCAGCTTCGATCATATCTTTACGTTTCTGGATTTCCTCTACTGTCCATACTTCTCCGTTCGGGATATGGTGCAAGGCATTTACAATTCCGGTTGCGCCGGCCTGGCGGATATCGGAAAGGCTAACTGGATCGTTTGGTCCGTACCAGCGCCAAGTTTGTTCGCATAAATACATAATGTCTTGTTATTAATTAGGATTAAATAGAGAATGCATCAAACCCACCGTCTACAATCGCAATTGTTCCGGTTACGAATTTAGAAGCGTCGCTGATCAGATACTGGATTGTTCCGAACAATTCTTCCGGTGAACCCAGACGTCTGAACGGAGTATGTGCAATGACTGATTCGGCACGCGGAGTATAAGAACCGTCCGGATTAGTCATCAAAGTACGGTTCTGCTCAGTTAGGAAGAATCCCGGAGCGATCGCATTCACGCGCAAACCTTCACCGAATTTGATTGCCAGTTCGCCAGCCAGATATTTAGTCAGGTTGGAGATAGCCGCTTTGGCAGCACCGTAACCGACCACGCGTGTCAACGGACGCAAAGCAGATTCGGAAGAGAAATTCACGATCGCACCTTCTTTCTGTTGTGCCATTACATCGGCAAATACCATTGTCGGAAGAACTGTTCCGAACAGGTTCAGATCGACCACTTTGCGGAATGCATCTATGTTCAGGTCGAAAATAGTGCTGTCCGGTCCGATAGTCGCACCTGCCATATTTCCGCCGGCTGCATTCAGCAATGCATCGATACGGCCGTATTTAGCTAAGATGTCTTTTTTGTTCTGTTCCAGGACTTCTTTGTTCAACACATCAGTCAGGTAGAAGCTCGCTTCTCCTCCTTTTGCCTTGATTTCGGCAACAATCTGTTCTCCTGTTTCTGCTGCACGGTCGAGAATCACGATTTTAGCACCTTCTTCAGCCAAGTGGCCTGCAATACCCCGACCAAGGATTCCGGCTCCGCCGGTAATGATAACGACTTTGTCTTTAACGCAAAATAAATTAGCCATGTTTTTATTGTTTATGTTGTGATAATTCCATTGTTTCTGTTGTATTGTGCTCGCGCACACATCGGGCACAAAAGTATAGTATTTATTTATCAAACAAAAAGAAAACAAGGAAAAAATACCTTTTTATGTTTTCAAATATAATTGTTGTAGTATTTGATATTCTCTTTTATCAGAATGTCGATCGGCATGTAATTGATCTGCTCGACTTTCTCTTTCAGGACCAGATGGCGGAACAGAGCCCGTATGCAATTGAATCCTTGTACTTCCGGTCGTTGGGCGATCAGATGGGTGATATTGCCGTTGTTCAGGCAGGTGATGTTCGAATCGATCACATCATAACCGATCAGCCTGAACTTTTCTCCTTTTGCCTGGAAATATTTACCTAACAAATGAGCGCGCGAGTTGAATATGATACCGGCACTGACTTCCGGATGTTCCTTGAGGAAAGCATCCAGGACCTGAGTGTTCTTTTCCGGTTCGTCGGCATGCAGTTGTACGGAATAAATCCGTCCGTCGTAGTCCTTTTCTGTGAGATAATTACGGAAACCTTCTTCCCGTTTCATGACCTGCGTCACCTGCATTTCTCCTTTGCGGATAAAGCGGAAGATGGCGATATTCTCTGTCGGATTGATCTGTTCGTAAAGAAGACGACCGGCGATGTATCCGGAGTCATACGAGTTGGTCCCGTAGTAAGCCACGCAATTTGTGTTTTCGATGAATGCGTCAATCAAAACATATGGAATCTGTAATTGGTCCAGCCGGGAGGTCAGCTTGACCACGCTTTCGCGGAACTGTGTTGCAATCACGACACCCTGGCAGTCCGCCTTCTCGATCCGGGGGATAAGCTCGTCGAAGCTGCCTTTGTCATACTGGTTAAAACACATGCGCTCGACTTCAACATTATAGCTGAACATCTCTTGTTCCGCCTTGTCTATGCCTTCGCACAGTTTATCCCAATATTCGCCTTTTGCAAAAGAGGGGATCAGCGTGATGAAATGATAGTTCTTTTTCAGTGCAAGGGAACGTGCTATCAGGTTAGGATGATAGTCTATCTCTTTTAATACTTTTTCGACCTTTTTCTGTGCCTCTTCCGACACCTTACCCCGATTGTGTAATATGCGGTCAACGGTTCCGGTAGATACGCCGGACATTTCTGCTATGTCTTTTATTCTGTATGTCTTACCCATAAGCTGGAAAAGTTACAGCCCGCAGAAGTTTTCTTTTTGCGGGCTGCCTGTCTGTTTTATGATGATTATTGTTGTTCTGTTGTTGTCGAAATAGAATTTAATTTTCTGAATGTATAGCACTGCATCATGTATATCAGTGGTGCGGCAACGAAAAGGCCGACAAAAAACAGGATACAGCCCACTATTGCAATACCGATCATCGCCAATGCCAGCAAAAACAAAGGCATAACCTGTCCTTCGGTGAGCTTCCAGCTTTTTTGAAGGGATTCTATAATGCCGCAATCTTCTTCAACTATATAAGCCGAATAAAATTGCAGGCGGAGAGCCAGATAGATGCCCGGGACAATCAGTAATATTGTACCGATACTTACCGCAATACCCATAATAAGGCTGGCGACAAAATAAGTGACGATCTTGCGGGATTGCTGCCCGTAAGCAGAGAATTGTGGTTCTTCACCGTCAATTGTCTGGAACATGTTTTTGAAATACCCTAACATGAAAATACAACCGATGATAGCGCTGATCAGATTAACGACAATCTTGCCGACCATCGAACCTTGCGCCGGCATGCCGAACAAACTGATGATTGATGATAGGATAAAATATCCGATAAACAGCCCTGCCAGTACCCAAATCTGTGATTTAGTGTACTTCCATGAAGTGCTGAACACTTCTGAGATCATAAACTTTGGTTCCATGTGAATTGATTATTTAGGTTATATATGGCGTAAAATTAGGATAAATTATTGAATAAACAAATTACCCGTTAAAATTATGTAGCAATTCGAACGAATATATTTTCGATTGGTCAAAGTCTTGATATGTCTCTGATACAGAAATATAAAATAAGCAATTTTTTAGTATAAAAGAATGTATAAACGGGAAAAGTACAATAAAAAGATTCTACATTTGTACGTTTTTTTAGCAAGTGTAGCCCGCTGATAGTAACTATTGGACGATAAAATTCCAATTTTGTGTATAAAAAGAAGAGTTCTAAAGGCAGAAAATGATCATTCCAACGGCATGGAATAAAAGTTCCATCGGCATGAAACAAAAGTTTCACGAGCATGGAACAAAAGTTTCACGAGCATGGAACAAAAGTTTCACGAGCATGGAACAAAAGTTTCACGGGCATGAAACTAAAGTTTCACCCGGTAGAAAACGTGAAACTAAACGGGAAAGAAAATAGGTATTGAATATATATTAATAATGAATATGGATAAACAAATGTTGAGAACTACTATTACCCAATTGAGGCAAATCGCTTTATTTGCAGTGGGGGTGTCTTTATTAACCGCTTGTGGAAACAGCCAGGGCGGTATGAAATTAGGGGATAATGAATATGCTGTTCTGACAGTCAGTTCAACAACCAGTGACCAGTCAACATCCTATCCGGCAACTATCAGAGGTACGCAGGATATTGAAGTCCGTCCCCAGGTTTCGGGTTTTATTGTGAAGTTGTGTGTGGATGAAGGAGCGACTGTCCGCAAGGGGCAGGCTTTATTCCAGATCGATCCGACGCAGTATGCCGCTGCGGTAGGGCAGGCGAAAGCTGCCGTCGAAATGGCCAAAGCGAATGTGAGTACTTTGACGTTGACCGAAAAGAACAAAAAGGCATTGTTCGATCAGAAGATTATCAGTGATTTTGAATATCAGACAGCCATCAATCAGTTGATGTCGGCTAAGGCAAGTTTGGCCCAGGCGGAAGCCTCTTTGGTCAGTGCGAGCCAGAACCTGTCTTTCTGTACGGTGACGAGCCCGTCGAACGGCGTTGTCGGTACTTTCCCGTATCGTATCGGAAGTCTGGTAAGTCCTTCCGTTGCACAGCCATTGACGACTGTGTCTGAAATCGGCGATGTTTATGTTTACTTCTCCATGACGGAAAAAGAACTGTTAGGATTGACGAAAGCCGGTGGTACACTGAAAGAACAGCTGGAAAAAATGCCGGCCGTGCAATTGCAGTTGTCCGACGGATCGCTCTACCATGCAGAAGGAAAGATCGATGCCGTAAGCGGTGTGATCGACCAGTCTACCGGTTCTGTCAGCATGCGCGCCATTTTCCCGAATGACAAGAATATTCTGAGAAGCGGTGGAACGGGTAATATCGTTTTCCCGTACACAATGGATAATATCATTATGATCCCTCAGGCTGCTACGGTAGAAATCCAAGACAAGAAGTTCGTTTTCGTCCTGCAGTCTGACAACACAGTGAAGAATACGGAAATCCGGGTTTCAAATCTGGATGATGGGAAGAGCTATCTGGTTACGAATGGCTTGAAGTCCGGTGACAAGATCGTGATTGAAGGCGTACAGAAGCTGAAAGACGGCCAGGCTATCGAGCCGATTACTCCGGAACAGCAGAAAGCCAAGTACGATCAGGCTTTGAAAGACCAGCATGACGGTAATCTGAAGACCGCATTTAATTAATTACTCCCATTTGTTCGTTAAAAACAGAAAATATGAAATTAGATAGATTTATAAATCGCCCGGTGCTCTCTACGGTGATCTCCATCGTAATTGTAATCCTGGGTATCTTAGGCTTGTTGACCTTGCCTATTACCCAATATCCGGACATTGCACCTCCAACCGTGTCGGTGAGGGCCACTTATACGGGTGCCAATGCGCAGACCGTATTGAATAGTGTGATCGCGCCTCTGGAGGACCAGATCAACGGTGTGGAGAATATGATGTATATGACTTCAAATGCATCAAACAACGGTTCTGCCGATATTTCCATTTACTTCAAACAGGGAACGAATCCGGATATGGCGGCTGTCAATGTCCAGAACCGTGTCTCTATGGCACAAGGTTTGCTGCCGGCCGAAGTAACCAAGATCGGTGTGACGACGCAGAAGCGCCAGAACTCCATGTTGATCGTATTTGCCGTGTATGACGCGGAAGACCGTTACGACCAGAAGTTCCTTGAAAACTACGCCAAGATCAACCTGATCCCGGAAGTGCAGCGTGTACCCGGTGTCGGTGATGCAAACGTGTTGGGTACCGACTATTCCATGCGTATCTGGTTGAAGCCGGATGTGATGGCCGAGTATCATTTGGTTCCGACGGATGTTTCGACTGTTTTGGCTGAACAGAACGTCGAGGCGGCTCCGGGATCTTTCGGTGAACAGGGAAACCAGACGTTCCAGTACACGATCCGTTACAAAGGACGTTTGCAGACAGCCGAAGAGTTTGAGAATATGGTGGTTAAAGCCCTTCCCGACGGCGAAGTGCTCCGCCTGAAAGATATCGCGGATATCGAGTTGGGACGTTTGACTTATAACTTCTCCAATAAAGTAAACGGTCATAATGCCGTAGCTTGTATCGTTTACCAGATGGCCGGTACGAATGCGACCGAGACTATCAATAACATCCAGGACCTGCTGGTGGAATCCGAGAAGACAATGCCGCCGGGAATGAAAGTCGAAGTGTCTATGAATGCCAACGACTTCTTGTATGCTTCTATCCATGAAGTAATCAAGACACTGTTGGAGGCCTTTATCCTGGTGTTTATCGTGGTGTATATTTTCTTGCAGGATTTACGCTCCACGTTGATTCCGGCTATTGCTATTCCGGTTGCCTTGATCGGTACATTCTTCTTGCTTTCAATGATCGGATTCAGTATCAACTTGCTGACCCTTTGTGCTATGGTGCTTGCCATTGTAATTGTGGTCGATGATGCGATTGTGGTCGTCGAGGGTGTCCATGCCAAACTGGACCAGGGATATAAGTCGGCCAAGCAAGCTTCTATCGACGCGATGAGCGAGTTGGGCGGTGCTATCGTTTCCATTACATTGGTCATGATGTCCGTGTTTATCCCCGTAAGTTTCATGGGCGGAACAGCCGGTACGTTCTATCGCCAGTTCGGTCTGACGATGGCGATCGCAATCGGTTTGTCAGCCTTGAACGCCTTGACTTTGAGTCCGGCGCTGTGTGCGATGTTCCTGAAGCCCCATGAAGAAGAGCATGAGAATAAGAAGACGACGTTTGTCACGCGTTTCCATAAATCGTTCAATGCGGCTTATGACTCGTTGCTGAAGGGATATAAGAAACGTGTCTTGTTCTTTATCCAGAAGAAATGGTTAGCGTTCGGGACGGTTGTCGGTTCTATTGCCCTGTTGATCTTCTTCATGGAAGTTACGCCGACAGGTATGGTGCCGAATGAAGATACCGGTACGATCATGGGAGCAGTGACATTGCCGCCGGGAACATCAATGGAACGTACGCAGGAAATTATGCAGCGCGTCGATAGCCTGATCGCTTCTGATCCGGCAGTAAATCACGTACGGCAATTACCGGTTTCAGCTTTATCGGTGGTCAGGGACCTTCTTACGGTTCGTTTATCATTAAATTGAAAGACTGGGATGAACGTTCGATCATGCAAAGTTCGGATGTTGTTTACGGTAGTTTGTTCATGCGTGCGCAGAAGATTATAAAGGATGGACAGGTGTTGTTCTTTACTCCGCCTATGATCCCGGGTTATTCGGCATCCAGTGATATCGAGTTGAACATGCAGGATAAGACAGGTGGTAGCCTGGAGAAATTCTTTGATGTGTCAAAAGATTATATGGCAGCATTGATCGCCCGTCCGGAAATTAAATCCGCGCAGACGACTTTCAACCCCAACTTCCCGCAATACATGATCGATATCGATGCGGCAGCCTGTAAGAAGGTGGGCATCAGCCCGAGCGATATCCTGATGACGCTCCAGGGATATTACGGAGGTTTGTATGCATCCAACTTCAACCGTTTCGGAAAGATGTACCGTGTAATGGTACAGGCCGATCCTACTTTGAGAACGAATATGGAATCGCTGAAGAATATCAAAGTAAAGAATGGAGATAAGATGGCCCCGATTTCCCAGTTCATTAGCATGACAAAGGTATATGGCCCGGATATTATCAGCCGTTTTAATATGTACACATCCATGAAGGTGATGGTTGCTCCGGCCGACGGTTTTACCAGCGGCCAGGCGTTGAAAGCGATTGCAGAGGTGGCTGCGACCAACCTGCCTGCCGGTTTCGGTTACGAATTGGGAGGTATGGCGCGTGAAGAGGCTGAAACCAGCGGTAGTACGACAGGTTTGATCTTCCTGCTCTGTTTCGTATTCGTTTACTTGCTGTTGAGTGCCCAGTATGAAAGTTACATCCTGCCGTTGTCCGTATTGCTCTCCATTCCGTTCGGTTTGATGGGTAGCTTCCTGTTCGTGCAGGGATGGGCCGCTTTGGGTAATATCCCGGCTCTTAAGATGATCTTAGGTACGATGTCCAATAATATCTATATGCAGATTGCCTTGATCATGTTGGTGGGTCTGTTGGCGAAGAACGCGATTCTGATCGTTGAGTTCGCCCTCGAACGCCGCCGTATGGGTATGAGCATTACGTGGGCTGCCGTTTTGGGTGCCGCTGCCCGTTTGCGTCCTATCCTGATGACATCACTGGCTATGGTTGTCGGCTTGTTGCCTATGATGTTCGCATTCGGTGTAGGTGCTCATGGTAACCGTACGTTGGGTACTGCTGCTATCGGCGGTATGTTTATCGGTATGATTTGCCAGATATTTATTGTGCCGACCCTGTTCGTGGTATTCCAGTACTTGCAGGAGAAATTCAAACCGATTGAATGGGAAGACTTGGATAACAGCGACCTGAATACGGAAATAGAACAGTACGCAAAAACAAAATAAGAGATGACAATGAAGAATCAGATTATATATATGGTGTGTGCAACCGCTCTTCTGAGCAGTTGCCACATCTATAAAGCATACGACCGTCCGGACACGATTGAAACTTCCGGTGTTTACCGGGATCCGGTATCGGCCGTAGACACGTTGGCGGCAGATACGACCAATATGGGAAACCTGCCTTGGCAGGACATTTTCCGTGATCCGAAACTGCAGGCATTGATTGAAGAAGGATTGGCAAACAACGTAGATATGCAAGCCGCCATTCTCCGGGTGGAAGAAGCAAAGGCGCTGTTGACTTCGGCCCGTTTATCTTTCCTTCCATCACTTAACCTGGCTCCGCAGGGAACCATCACTAAGATGGAAAGCACCGGTTATGTAAAGGCTTACACGCTGCCGGCTGCCGCAAGCTGGGAGGTTGATTTGTTCGGAAAACTGTTGAACGCAAGCCGCGACCAGAAAGCTACTTATTTGCAGAGCCAATATGCACAGCAGGCCGTACGTTCGCAACTTATCGGCGGTATCGCCAATACCTACTTTACTCTGCTGATGCTCGATCGCCAGGTGGAGATCACAACTGAGACTGTCGGTATCTATAAGGAAAATGTCCGCGTCAT
Source organism: Parabacteroides sp. AF48-14 (assembly GCF_003477465.1). Taxonomy (NCBI): domain Bacteria; kingdom Pseudomonadati; phylum Bacteroidota; class Bacteroidia; order Bacteroidales; family Tannerellaceae; genus Parabacteroides; species Parabacteroides sp. AF48-14. The sequence goes on along the minus strand of NZ_QUDI01000029.1, from coordinate 15,108 downwards.
GGAAGCCATGAAGACGGCCGGTATGACAACGGAAGCTGCCGTTGCCCAGATGCGTGCCGTGTATCATCAGGTATCCGGTTCGTTGATCGAGTTGCAACGCCAGGTGCGTGAAGTGGAGAACTCCTTGTCCGTATTACTGGCAAAAGCTCCCCAGCAGATCGACCGCGGTACGCTGGATGAACAGCTAATACCGGAAGAACTGATGGCCGGCGTTCCTTTGCAATTGCTGGAAAACCGTCCGGATGTGAAGATTGCCGAGATGACGCTTGCCAGTGCTTATTATACGACCAACCGGGCCCGTGCCGCCTTTTATCCGGGTGTGAACATTACGGCTACTGCCGGCTGGACGAATGGTTCCGGCGTATCGGTGGCTAATCCGGGACAGTTCATGTTCCAGGCATTGGCTTCCCTGGCACAGCCTATCTTTAACAACGGTAAGCTGATTGCCAACCTGAAAGTGTCGAAAGCCGAAGAGAAGATCGCCCAGATGAATTACCAGCAGGCAATCCTCGAAGCCGGAAAGGAAGTAAGCGACGCTCTTCATCTCTATGATGCGACTAACAGAAAGCTGATCCAGGACAAGTCTCAGATCGAACAACTGGAAAAGGCCGTTACCTACACAAATGCTTTGTTCCAGTCCGGACAGTCCACTTATCTGGAGATCCTGTCTGCTCAACAGAGCCTTTTGAGTGCACAATTGACTGAAGTTTCCGACAATGTCCAGCGTATGCAAGCTGTCATCAACTTGTATAGTGCTGTCGGTGGCGGAAGAGAATAATAACTTTTAAATTCGAATTATTATGATTAGTCCGTTAGCTTATGTAGATGCAAGTGCAAAATTAGGAGCGAACGTAACCGTTCATCCGTTTGCATATATCGATAAGAACGTGGTAATAGGCGATGACTGCGAAATTATGCCGCATGCCAGTATCATGAGCGGTACGCGTATGGGAAAACGGAACCGTGTCTTTAACGGTGCCGTGATCGCTGCCGAACCGCAGGATTTCCAATATAAAGGAGGTGATACGATCGTTGAGATAGGCGATGACAATGTGATCCGTGAAAACGTGGTGATCAACCGCGCCACGACTGCCGAAGGCAAGACGGTTATCGGCAACGGTAACTTCCTGCACGAAGGTGTTCATGTCTCCCACGACACGCATATCGGAAACCATAGCGTATTCGGTTATGGCAGCAAGATTTCTGGTAACTGCATGATTGAAGATTATGTTATTTTCGGCGGGAATGTCCTGGTCAGCCAGGGATGCCGCGTCGGGAAATGGTCGATGACGCAGACCGGTTGCCGCTTCCGCAAGGATGTGCCTCCTTATATCGTGGCCGCACAGGAACCGACAACCTATTACGGTGTCAACTCCGTGATCCTTTTGCACGAAGGTGTAAGTGAAAAGGTAATCAAGCACATCAGCCATGCCTACCGTATCATTTACTAGGGCAATACGAGTATCTTCGATGCCTTGCTAATGATCAAGGACCAGGTTCCGATGAGCGAAGATATCCAGCATATCATTGATTTTATCGGTGAGTCTAAGTTGGGTATTATCAAATAAATATGTTTTATATTCAAGAGAGTGAACAAGTTCGCTTCTTGACAAATATAAAGTAAACAGACCTCGTAGAGGCGGTTCGTGAACTGCCACTACGAGGTCTGCTTTTTTGATTCAAAACTTCTTACAACTGTATCTGTATAAGCAAGCGTGAAGGTCCTGACTCGTCAAGATCGCCTGCGGAATGGTATTGCAGTCCTTCATGGGGTTATAGTGCCGTAAAGGAATGAATCACCCGGCAGATAGAATGAACGATGCGGAATGTGTGCCCCCTCCGTACCTACCCGCTATTCATGTCACAGCCGTGAAACAAAAGAAATCCAACCGTAACATAGAAGGAAGACAGTTGTGACATGCAAAGAATACAGCCGTAACATGCAATAGAGGACCGATGTTTATCCGTTATTGGTTCATTATTTGCCAAAAACGAATAAACCTGGGAACAGGTTTATTCCGGTGTCCATGTGTCCATCCACCTCAATACAGGCAATCCGTTCTCGAACAGGATCGGAAGCCAGATATAACGGGCATCGGAGGGATGCTTCGGTGTCCAGCGATCGGCCATAAAGACAAAGGCGTCTTTTTTACCGGCTATCGGGAAGATAAACGTGCTTTGCGAATGGAAGGTCAGCTCGGCATCTTCTCCCTGGCATGGGTTCGGATGCTGTTTCCATGGTCCCCAGATGGAAGGGGCGGAGAACATGCGGGCTTCATTCGGAGCCCAACCCGTACAACCGGAGGTGATCATGAAATAAGTTCCGTCTTTCTTGAAGATGGCAGGAGCCTCGTTATGCCCGCCCGGAAAAATGCGGATGTATCGTCCGGTATGGCTCTGGTAATCGTCGGTCAGCTCGGCGATCTGCAGCGTCAGGTTTTCTTCCGACGAATAGATATGGTAGGCTTTTCCGTCGTCATCGACATAAATGGTCATGTCGCGCGACATCTGGCCGCCTTCCATATCCCGGCGGACGAACAGTCCTTCTTCCACGGCTTTACGCCATTCGGGCGTCCACCATTCCTTAAAATCATCAGCCTTTACTTGCAGGAAACGATATTCTTCCGGCATATTCTCCGGCCAGAATCCGGCACAAGGACGATAGGAATGGACGAAACGGTAAGGACCTGTCACCTTATCGCTTACGGCGACACCGACACGGGCGGCAGCATATCCTTTCCCTTTCAGTTCCAGATGGAACCACATAACGTATTTATTTGTCTTTTTATTGTAAACGACTTTCGGCCGTTCCAGGATGCAGCCACTTTCGATGTCGCTGTAAGAACCGACCGGCATGACCGGCATTGCAATACCTTCGTTCTTCCAGTGAACCAGGTCGCGGGAAGAATAGCAGGTCACGCCATCGAGGGCAACACTGGTCGTATCACTCTTAAACTCGCCGAACCAATAATAAGTACCTTCGGCATAAAGCATGCCTCCACCGTGGGCATTCACATGGACGCCCTTGTCGTCCGGCCATATTTCACTGGGACGTATCCCGCCTGTTTGTGTTTGTGAGTAACAGTACAAAGAGGTCAGAGCGAGACAATACGTAATTATAATTTCTTTCATATCAATTTATTATGTACAAATATAAGGATTTTTTCTTTATCTTTGTGTGAAAAGGAAAAACTACGTATTATGTTGAGAAATACTTATTCAGACCGATTGTTTTTAGTGCTCATTCTTGTTGTCCTGTGTATCGTCCCCGGTTCGGCGCAAGTCATTACTTCTATGGAAGATATTACCGGCGGTACATTTAAGGAACCCTATTCCCAAAAAGAAATAACCGGACTGCCTGCGTTCCGGCGTATTGCTGTCGTTTCGCATCCTGTCCCCGAATCCAATATCAGGATAGAAGTCTGGCTGCCTGCCAAGAATTGGAACGGACGCTTCTTGGGAACCGGAAATGGTGGGGGAGCGGGCAGCATCAGTTATGGCGCCCTGGTAAGCGGTTTAAGGAGAGGGTTTGCCGTCGCCAATACCGATATGGGAACTTCGCCTGCCGCCCATCTGCTTTACGACTCTCCTGAAAAATGGAAGGACTTCGGATATCGGGCAACACACGAGATGACGATGGTCGCGAAGAAATTCATCCGGGAATATTATGGAAAGGAACCTCTCTATTCTTATTTTCAAGGATGTTCTACCGGAGGGCAACAGGCGTTGTCCGAGGCGCAGCGCTATCCGGAGGACTATGACGGAATACTGGCCGGAGCGCCTGCCAACAACCGGACGCACCTTCATGCGATGTTTTTGTGGTGCCATGCTTTGTGTAACGAAGATCCGTCGCTTATGTTCACCAAGGAGCAGCTACAAAAAATAACGGAAACCGTTATACGCAGGAATGCAGGCAAGGACGGCGGCGCGTCGACTGATAACTTTCTGACCGACCCGAGAATGGCCGTTGCGGATGTCAACGAGTTCAGCTCTTTCTTATCTGCAAAGCAGGTAGAGATAGTGGGAAAGATACTCAATGGCCCTGTAAACCCGGTTACCGGTGAGAGAATCTATTGCCCTTTTCCTCCGGGTAGCGAAGACAAACCTTCCGGGCTGGAATACTTTCAGGGAAAATCGGCCGTGGAGGGATTGCTTTATCCTTTTATCTGGACTTTCGGGAAGGAGTTCGATTACCGTAAATTCGATTTTGACCGCGACATGGAGAAAGTCGATTCCATGCTGGCCCCGATATTGAATGCCAATAACCCTGATCTGCTGCCGCTGAAAAAGAGGAACGGCAAAATCATTATGTACACCGGCACATGTGATCCGATCGTCCCTTTCCAGGATGCCGTCAATTACTACGAACGGGTGGTCGAAAAGGTCGGCAGTTTGGAAGAGACGCAAGATTTCTTCCGTTACTTTATTATTCCCGGCATGAATCACTGCGGCGGAGGTCCCGGAGTGAATGATTTCGGACAATCGTTCCCGACACCTCCTAATCCTGACTGTGAGCAAGATGTCCTGACTTTACTCATGGATTGGGTTGAAAGGAATGAAGCTCCCGAACGAATGATCGCCACCCGGTATAAAGACGGTACGGTCGAGATGCAGCGGCCTGTGTATCCTTATCCGGATTTTCCTCGATACAAGGGTGGTGATCCGGCCAAGTCCCGGAATTATGAAAGGGCGACACATCCGAGAGGAAATGTTCCGGTTCCGGCAGGAAAATATCTGAAATAATTTATATCTTTGTGTAGTTTTAATATTCTCAAAGTCTAATCAAATAGAATGTATCATGAAAAATTTGTTGAAATCATTTTTAGTTCTTTTGGCCATTACGACCGCAGTTCCCTGTTTTGCCCAGAAAGCAAATAATACGTTGACGGAAAAAGAAAAGAAACAGGGCTGGACCTTGTTGTTTAACGGGAAGGATTTTACGGGTTGGAGACAATGCAACAACACCGGAATGCCTTCCAATTGGGTGATCGAAGATGAGGCAATGAAAGTCTTTACCGCTCCGGGAAAGAAACCGGGACATGGCAACAATGGCGATATCTTGTATAAAGAGAAGAAGTATAAGAATTTCGAACTTTCTGTAGACTGGAAGACAAGCCCGAAGGGTAATTCCGGTATTTTCTATTATGTACGCGAAGTTCCGGGACAGCCGATCTATTATGCAGCTCCCGAAGTGCAGGTGTTGGATAATGTGGATGCAGACGATAACAAGTTAGCGAACCATTTGGCCGGCTCTCTGTATGATATCTTGCCTGCTGATCCTAAGACAGTAAAACCTACCGGCGAATGGAATACTATCGTGATCCGTGTGAAAGACGGAAAAGTCACTCATACTCAAAACGGGAAGAAAGTCGTAGAGTACACTTTGTGGACAAAAGAATGGGACGATATGGTTGCCAATAGTAAATTCAAAGATTTCAAAGGCTTCCAGGAAGGTATCGCTCATGAAGGTTATATCGGTCTGCAGGATCATGGCTATCCTATCTGGTTCCGTAACATCAAGATTCGCGAATTGAAATAAATCCCATGCCCATGGAATTTGGATCGCATGCCCATGAAAATTGAATTGCATGGGCATGAAATAAAAAGAGGATAATCCAGTGAAGGGTTATCCTCTTTTTTATAAAGAATTAAATCTAATCTGATTTAAAGAGCACCCACTTCTTTCAAAGCTTCGTTTGTTTTGTGAACAGCTGCTGCGCTCTTTGCGAAGAGTTCTTTTTCTTCTGCTGTCAGTTCCAGTTCAACGATCTTTTCGATACCGTTCTTACCCAGGATAACAGGAACGCCGATGCAGAGATCAGATTCTCCGTATTCGCCTTCCAGATAAACAGAGCAAGGAACCATCTTCTTCTGGTTGTGGATGATGGACTCAACAACGAATGCTCCTGCTGCGCCCGGTGCATACCATGCGGAAGTGCCTAACAGTTTTGTCAGTGTAGCACCGCCAACCATAGTAGAAGCAACAACTTCCTGCAGTTTTTCAGCGCTCAACAGTTTGCTTACAGGGATACCTTTGTAAGTAGCCAGACGAGCCAACGGAATCATAGTCGTGTCACCGTGGCCACCGATTACCATGCCTTCAACTTCGTTAGCATTGCAACCTAAAGCCTGAGACAGGAAATATTTGAAACGGGAGCTATCCAGTGCACCGCCCATACCGATGATACGGTTTTTCGGCAGACCTAAAGATTTCAATGACAGGTAAGTCATTGTATCCATCGGGTTGGAGATTACTACCAAGATTGCGTTCGGAGAATATTTCAGGATGTTCTGCGCTACGCTCTTAACGATACCAGCGTTAACGCCGATCAGTTCTTCGCGAGTCATACCTGGTTTACGGGGAATACCTGAAGTGATGACAACAACGTCAGAGTTAGCTGTTTTTTCGTAGTCGTTTGTGCAACCTGTAACTGTGGTATCGAAACCAAGCAGCTGAGCAGTCTGCATCATATCCATTGCTTTACCTTCGGAAACACCTTCCTTAACGTCAAGCATTACAACTTCGTCTGCCACTTCATTGAAGGCAAGAACATTTGCGCAAGTAGCACCGACATTACCGGCGCCAACAACTGTTACTTTAGACATAATAATAAGTTTTATATGTTTTACTTATAATGATACTTCTATCTTTTTTAGCGTGAGCAAAGTTACAACGTATTGCGGAATAAAGAAATATTTCCGTATATATTTTGTGCCTTCCTTTATTAAATATAGCTAAAGCTCTGCGCCCTTATTCTACATATAATACCAGCCCTTTCAGATATTCACCTTCCGGGTGGTAAATGTTGACGGGATGATCGGCAGGCTGTGTCAGTTGGTGCAGAATACGGACGCTGCGGCCGGATTGGGCGGCTGCACTGAACACGGCCAGACGGAAGTTTTCCTTACTTACGACCTGCGAGCAGGAGAAAGTGAACAGGATGCCTCCCGGCTTGATCTTTTCGAAAGCGATGGCGTTCAGCTTGCGATAGCCTTGCAGGGCGTTGCGCAATACGTTTTTATGTTTGGCAAAGGCCGGCGGGTCGAGGATAATCAAGTCGTAGTTGCTTCCCATCTTTTCCAGATATTTGAACGCGTCTTCCGCATAAGCTTCATGGCGCGGATCACCGGGGAAGTTCAGTTCCACATTCTTCTTCGTCAGTGAGATGGCTTTGGCAGAGCTGTCGACCGAATGTACCACTTTCGCACCGCCACGCATGGCATAGAACGAGAAGCCGCCGGTATAGCAGAACATATTCAAGACGGAACGGCCTTTTGAGTAATGTCCCAGCAACGAACGGTTTTCGCGCTGATCGACGAAGAATCCGGTTTTCTGGCCTTTCTGCCAGTCTACACAGAATTTCAGTCCGTTTTCCAGAGCGATGTCCTCCACTTCGCCTCCGTACAAGTAGCCGTCTTCACTACCTAAGTTCGCTTTGTAGGGCAGTGTGGCTTCCGATTTGTAATATATATTCTGTAAAGAATCTCCCAGGACGGTTTTCAGCGCTTCGGCAATCTGGTGACGTGCGTAGTGCATGCCGACAGAGTGTGCCTGCATGACGGCTGTATGGGCATACATGTCGACGACCAGTCCCGGCAGGTTGTCTCCCTCGCCGTGTATCAGACGGAACGTATTGTTGTTCTCCACTCCGGCAAGCCCCAGCGTTTGGCGCAGGGTGTATGCAATGCGGATGCGTTCTTCCCAGAAAGCAGCGTCGATCGCAACCTGTTTGAATGATAAGATACGCACGGCGATACTGCCTATCTGATAATGTCCGATACCTAAGAAACGCCCGTTTGTCCCATATACTTCTACCAAGTCACCTTCTTCCGGCTCGCCTTCGATTGTCTGGATGGCTCCGGAGAATACCCAGGGATGGAAACGTAACAACGATTCTTCTTTCTTCGGTTTGAGAAATACTTTGCACTCCTTCATTTATATCTGTTTCAATTGGTTGTATATTTTCAGGCAGGCCCATGCGTCAAGGGCTGCATATTTTTGTTGCGGTTCGGTCAGCACATCGGCTTCCCAGTTGCTCAAGCGCTGTCCTTTTGATATTTTTTTATTGAACAGGATGGCGTATATCTTTTGCAGGCTGGCGTCTTCAATGCCGAACTGTCCTACATAATTCTGCAAATCCAGGAAATTGGCCGGCTCTATGTCCGTACGTCTCCGCATCGCTCCGAAGTCGTCACGCAGGGAAAGTCCGATTTTCAAGACTCTCTCGTTCGCCAGGAATTTTTCTAACGCTTCCGGTATATCGATCCGGTTCAGGCGGAACAGGAAACAAGCTTCGTCTGTCGATATCTGCATGAGCGATATCTTGTAGCGTTGTCCTTTCTTAAAGCTGGGACGGGTTTCGGTATCGAATCCGACTGCCGGAAACTCAGACAGGTAGCTGACCGCCTTTTCCGTATCTCTCAATGTGTCGATAACGATGATTCGTCCGGTAAACTCCTCTAAGGGAAGCTGGGATATTGCTTCTTTCGTTATTGAATGTGTATATTGTTGTGTCATTCTTCTTCTTCGTTGGTTTCTAAAGGCTCTTCCTCGCTGTATCGCACGGCATGAAGGGCTTTTAATGCATTTAATAATTGTTGTCCCCAAAATTCGCGGAAGTTGTTACGGCACAGGGAAATTGCTTCGAGCATCACCTCTTCGTTTCCCTGGCGGAACAGGGAGATGAAGTTGCCCGTGTCTTGGTAAACATCCGCCAGGTTTTCCGAGATAAAGGCGGCTATCGGTGTATCGCTGTATTGCATATCCGGATGGAAAGTTTCCAGATAAGAATCCTTTTCTCCCAATAATCCTGCAATCCGGTTGCGGACAGATTCATACATGTCTTCCGTAACAGTCAGTTCCGGGTCTGCATCTTCGTCCTCTTCCGCCTCGGGCAGGAGCGTGGCTTTCAGATAGAGTAGCGGCAATAGCTTGACCGCTTTGTCCAAAAAGTCAAAAAGACCGCTTCCGCCGGCATTCTCGACGAATGTGCAGAATTCCAGTGCAACTGTTACAAATTCCAGTGTGTTGCGTTCGTATATCGGGTTGTTTTCTTTTTCCATGCTGATTATCTTAATCGATACCTTTGCGTTTATAACCTGCAAAAGTAACAAATATATTTCGATAATCGGAATTATGGGAGTTATTTCCTTAAGGTTATAGAAAATACAAATCTCTTTTGTCTGCTAAGCCGGAGTAAATACTTTAAGGCCTGTTGGCCGGTAAACTGAGAGATTAATTGTATATTTGCAAAAACGTTCGATTTATGGAAACTGGAGTCAGAAAGCTGCCGATAGGCATACAGAATTTTGAGAATATTCGCAGGCGTGATTTCGTCTATGTCGACAAGACTGCCTTTGTCTATGAAATGGCAACGATGGGGATCCCTTATTTCCTGAGCCGTCCGCGTCGTTTCGGGAAAAGTCTGTTGTTGTCTACCTTTGAAGCCTATTTTGAAGGGAAGAAAGAGCTGTTCAAGGGATTGGCTATCGAGCGGCTGGAATCGGAATGGTTGCAATATCCGGTTTTGCACCTGGATTTGAATGCTGAAAAATATACAAGTCCGGAACGACTGGAATATATCCTGAGCAACAACCTGACGCAATGGGAAGAACTATACGGGAAAGGGGAGGATGAAAAGACGCTTCCGGCTCGTTTTATGGGGGTGATCCGCCGGGCTAACGAGAAGACGGGGATGCAAGTCGTCGTGTTGGTGGACGAATATGATAAACCCTTGTTGCAGGCGTTGAACAATGAAGAACTTTTGGGCGCGTACAGGGATACGCTGAAAAGTTTCTACGGAGTTTTGAAAAGTGCAGACCGGTATTTGCGTTTTGTTTTCCTGACGGGAGTGACAAAGTTTGCGCACGTCAGCGTCTTCAGCGATCTGAACCAGTTGTCGGATATCAGCATGGTGCCACGGTTTTCACAGATTTGTGGTATCACGTTTGAAGAATTGAAAAATAATTTCGAACCCGAAATAAAGGCTTTAGCCGAAACGAACAGCTTGTCATATGAAGGGGCGCTAGACAGATTGGAGCGTATGTATGACGGCTATCATTTCAGCGAGAATACGGTAGGGATATTTAATCCTTTCAGCGTTTTGAATGCCTTGCAATATAGCCGATTCGACAGTTATTGGTTTCAGACGGGGACACCGACTTTCCTTGTTGATGTATTGAAAAAGAGCGAGTATGACCTGCGAACATTGATTGACGGAGTGGAAGCACCGTCATCAGTTTTTACTGAATACAGGGTTGAGGTAATGAATCCGGTTCCGTTGCTTTACCAGAGTGGTTACTTGACGCTTAAGGAGTTTGATGATCGGTTTCGGTTGTATCGTTTGGGCTTTCCCAATGAAGAAGTGAAATATGGTTTTCTGAGTTTTATTGCTCCTTTTTATACAGCTGTTACGGATGATGAAAAAGGTTTTTACGTGGGGAAGTTTGTTCAGGAATTGGAAACTTGTAATGTCGATGCTTTCATGAATCGTCTGCAAGCCTTCTTTGCTGATTTTCCTTACGAGTTGAATGCGAAGACCGAACGTCATTATCAGGTTGTTTTTTATATAGTATTCAAGCTGATGGGGCAGTTCTGCGATGTGGAAGTGAGAAGCGCAAAAGGACGTGCTGATGCTGTTGTGAAGACGGCTGATTATATTTATGTGTTTGAGTTTAAGCTGGATGGAACTGTAGAAGAAGCTCTCCGGCAAATTGATGAAAAAGGCTATCTGATACCCTATCAATCTGAAGGAAGGCAGTTGGTGAAGGTCGGAGCTTCTTTCAGTAAGGAGGAACGCAATATTGCGGATTGGAAAATACAAATGTCGTAGGGAACTTTAAATTTTCTGTGTACATTTGCACGTTGTAAAATTATACGTAATGGCAAAGAAGACAACTGCAAAACAAAATACGAATAACGGCGAGAGTAAATTCAAAAGGGTTAAAAACTTTTTTACCAATGAACGCACCCGTTTCATAACCGGATTGGTTATTTCTATTATTACAATATATGTTGGTCTGGCATTGATCTCATTCTTCTTTACCGGAGGGGCGGATCAGAGCAAGATAGAGAATGTGCCGTTGGCAGACCTGGTCACAAACCGGGGATCGGTGGATAACTGGACGGGCGTGCGCGGGGCTTTCCTGGCGGACTTGCTGATGAACCGGTGGTTTGGAATCTCTTCGTTTCTGATCTTGTTTTTCTTGGGATCGGTAGGGGCGAAGTTGATGAACCTGAATAAAGTATCCTTGCTGAAACGTTTCCTGTTCAGTGCCGCGATGCTGATCTGGGGATCGGTGTTCTTTGCTTTTGTCTTTATCAGTGATACGAAGACACTTTCATCTATTTGGGAGGCCAGCACGGTTATTACCTTTCGGAGATGATGATGAATAATATCGGCATACCGGGTACGATCCTGCTGCTTGTCGGCATATTCCTGATCATTGCAATCTTCACCAGTAAGCGTACGATTCCGTTCCTGCAAAATGTCTTTTCTTTCGGATGGCTTAAGAACAGCTTGAAACGGAAGGAGAAAGAAACACCGGAAACGGAAGACGAACCTGAAAACGAAACGTTGCCGGAAGAACAGCCGGTGAGAGAACCGGTAATCACGCCTCGCAGACCGGTGAATGAAACAACTGCTGAGCCGGATGAATACGTTTTCGATACGGAAGCTGAAATCCGGAAAGCGGCAGAAGAAAACGAATTTGAATATACAATAGCAAAAGAGGAAGAGGACGCTCCGAAAACCGCAGAAGGTGAGAAGAATGTCGACTTTGAAGTGGAGATACCCGACGGCGAAGAAGAAATGTGCGACCAGGCGGAGTTAGGCAAATATGACCCGCGCTTGGATTTGTCTCGTTATGTGTTCCCCCCGCTCGATTTGCTGAAATTCTACGACTCCGGCAATGTGGAAGTCAACCGTGAGGAACTCGACGCCAACCAGCAGATGATTAAGCAGACGTTGGAAGATTTCGGCATCCGTATTGCTTCTATCAAGGCAACGGTCGGACCGACAGTGACGCTCTACGAGATCGTGCCGGAAGCCGGCGTGCGTATTTCCAAGATCAAAAACCTCGAAGACGATATCGCGCTGAGCCTTTCCGCCTTGCAGATTCGTATTATCGCTCCGATGCCGGGCAAAGGAACGATCGGTATTGAAGTGCCGAACAATAAGCCGCAGACCGTCTCGATGCAGTCTGTTGTCGCTTCCCGCAAATTCCAGGAGTGCACGTACGACCTGCCTGTGGCGATCGGAAGGACGATTATCAACGAAGTCTTTATGTTCGACCTTTGCAAAACGCCCCACTTGTTGGTGGCAGGTGCGACCGGGCAGGGTAAATCTGTCGGTCTGAATGCAATCATCACTTCTTTATTATATAGGAAGCATCCGGCCGAACTGAAGTTCGTGATGATCGACCCGAAACGGGTGGAATTTAGTATCTATTCGAAGATCGAACGGCATTACTTAGCCAAGTTGCCGAATGCCGACAAACCGATTGTGACGGAGCCGGAAGACGCGGTGGCAACCTTGAACTCGTTGGTGATCGAGATGGAGAACCGTTATGAGTTGCTGGTGAGCGCTTCGGCACGTAACATCAAGGAATATAATGAGAAGTTTATCTCCCGCCGCCTGAATCCGGAAAAGGGACATCGTTTCCTTCCGTATATCGTGGCGATAGTCGACGAGTTTGCCGACCTGATCGCTACTTCCGGTCGCGAAATCGAAATGCCTATTTCCCGTATCGCGGCTAAAGCCCGTGCCGTCGGTATTCACATGATCTTAGCAACGCAACGTCCGGATACGAAGGTGATCACCGGTACGATCAAGAGTAATTTCCCGAGTCGTATCGCCTTTAAGGTGATGTCGCAAGTCGACTCCCGCACGATTTTGGATGCACAAGGCGCAAACCGCCTGATCGGTAAAGGCGATATGTTGATCCTGATTACCGGAAGTAGTGAGCCGACGCGTGTGCAGTGTGCATTTGTCGATACGCCGGAAGTGGAAGATATCGTGGAACATATCGGAGAGCAGGTGGCTTATCCGACTGCTTACCTGTTGCCGGAATATGTTGGAGAAGGAGGCGATTCTTCGATTGCCGGAACGGTGGATCTGTCTGACCGCGATCCGCTCTTTGACGAGGCGGCCCGCCTGATCGTGATCCAGCAACAAGGTTCGACTTCGCTTATCCAGCGTAAGTTTGCAATCGGCTACAACCGTGCCGGCCGTCTGATGGACCAGTTGGAAGCAGCCGGCATTGTCGGTCCTTTTGAAGGAAGCAAGGCACGCCAGGTATTGATTCCGGATGAATACAGCCTGGAACAGTTGTTGAATTCGTTAAAGTGAAAATGATAAATGAATTATAAATTGAAAATAACTCGACTATCCGTTCTGCTGTTGTGTCTTCTGCTCGGATTCAACTTGGAGGGCGGGGCGCAGAACGCCACGTCTATCCTGGATAAAGCGGCTTCCGCTTACGAGAATTCGAATGGTTTGAAAGCCTATTTTACGATGCAGACGCGCTCGGATGTGCAAAAAGTATCGGAGAGCTTTGACGGGACAATCGATATCAAAGGCGATAAATTCGTGTTGAAAACCCCGGATATGATTACCTGGTTCGACGGGACGACACAATGGTCGTATGTCGAGCGCAATGAAGAAGTGAATGTGTCGACACCGACGGGAGAGGAGTTGCAGACGACAAATCCTGCGTTGCTGCTCCGTTCCTATAAGAAAGGCTTTTCTGCTACGCTAAAAGGAGAAAGTACCGCCCCGAACGGCAAGGCTGCCTATGATATCGAATTGACGCCTAAAAAGAAAAGCGATATCATAAGAGTAGAACTCCAGATCGAGAAGTTTTCCGGCCTTCCCGCTTCGATCGCCGTATTCGCCAAGAACGGACTCAGCAATACGATCCGTATCGGCAAAATGGAAACGGGAGTAAACCAACCGGATTCTTTTTTTGTTTTTAACGAAAAAGACTATCCTGATGCAGAGATCGTAGACCTTCGGTAAATTAAGAGTTAAGAATTAAAAATTAAAAAATACGAGATGAATACAAATCAGAATGAAAAGGTTCGCTGCCTGATTATCGGTTCCGGCCCTGCCGGCTATACGGCGGCTATATATGCTTCACGTGCTAATCTGTCTCCTGTCCTTTACGAAGGCATCCAGCCGGGCGGACAGCTTACCACTACAACCGAAGTCGAGAATTTCCCCGGTTATCCGGAAGGTGTGACCGGTACGGAACTGATGGAAGACCTGAAACAACAGGCTGCCCGCTTTGGGGCGGATATCCGCATCGGTATTGCTACGGCGACAGACTTGTCGGCCGCTCCTTATAAAGTGACGATCGACGGTGAGAAAGTGATTGAGACGGAAACATTGATTATTGCTACCGGAGCGACCGCCAAATATTTAGGATTGCCGGATGAACAGAAATATGCAGGCATGGGCGTGTCTGCCTGTGCTACTTGTGACGGTTTCTTCTACCGCAAGAAAGTGGTGGCTGTCGTGGGAGGCGGAGATACGGCCTGCGAAGAGGCTCTTTATCTGGCCAGCCTGGCAAAGCAGGTTTATCTGATCGTCCGCAAGCCGTATTTGCGTGCTTCGAAAGTGATGCAGGAACGCGTATTGAACGCCCCGAACATTACGGTGCTGTTCGAACATAACACCGTCGGCTTGTTTGGCGAGGATGGCGTCGAAGGCGCACACCTGGTGAAACGCATGGGCGAACCGGATGAAGAAAAGGTAGACATCGCCATCGACGGTTTCTTCTTAGCTATCGGACATAAGCCGAATGCCGAGATCTTCAAGCCCTGGATCGAAACGGACGAAGTGGGCTATATCAAGACAATTCCGGGTACGCCGAAAACAAAAGTCCCGGGCGTATTTGCCGCCGGTGACGTTGCCGACCCGCATTATCGCCAGGCCATTACGGCTGCCGGCAGTGGTTGCGCCGCTGCAATCGAGGCGGAACGCTATTTGTCGGAGCACGGGAAATAAATGATGATTTAGCGATGCAAATATAACGGCCTCGTAGGGGCGGTTCGCGAACCGCCCAAATAGCGACGTTGTCTTAGGGCTGTAAGCCCGGCAGATCTCA